>JABCZW010000032.1 GCA_013289475.1 Bacteroidota bacterium | reverse complement strand
AGGCATAGGTTCATTTGGTACCAGGGTATAAGCAAAGCCCCGCATCTCTAAATACCTGTCGAGGCCCAGATAAGCCGATGAGCCAATGGTTACAGCAAAACAAATTGGCCTTTTCCAGTCGTTGGTGGCAATAATGTCAAGCATTACAAGTGAGCTTTTGGTAATATACTGGCCCTGTATGGTCCATTCAATTTTATCGTCGCCATGTTTTAAAAACAGGTAATGGGTAGGTATGTAGTTTACCACTTCGCCCGTTCCGAAATCCATTTTATCGGCAGGATTTTTGCTTTTTTCAAATTCCAGTACCGATTGAAGCGATTGATAATCGGAGCCTGTAGCATTTTTATCAGATATAAAAGCATAGTCGCGTACTCCGTCTTTTATTTCATCTTGTGTAAAGCTCAGTGCCAATGGAGCCGCATCGAGAAAGGCAGAGCGCATACGGTTAATATAGCGGGCAGTACCCAGTAACGACATATTTACTATCAACACATCGCGGCGGTATTTATATTTTGCTTGCACATAAAGCAGTGGAAAGGTGTCATTATCGCCATTGGTGAATAGTATGGCATTCTCATCGCACGACATTAAATAGTTTTTTGCTGTAGATATCATAAAAGAGCTGTAAAGGTTATCCTTCAGTTCTTTATTGGCCTCTTGCTCGTTTTGGTATACCATCATATCGAGGTAAGCCACCATATATTCATCATCTATTTTAATGCCTATATTGCCTACAGGGGTTTCGAATTTCGGGTTTACCTTTTTTAGTTCCTTAAATGTTTCAATAGCCAGGTTATGGTATTTGTTGTATTCAGCAAGCTGTTCTGCCGAGAGGCAATTCATACCATCGGCAAGTTTGAACATTTTGCTTTTATCGGCAAATGCATCGTTGTCGTTCAGCAGTTCATCAGTTGCATACGAATATGTTCTGCCCAATGCATATAGCATTGAATCGGGTAGGTTTTTAGCGTCTTTGTAATCGGCTATCATATCCCAAACCCAGCCGCGGTAATTATAATACGGATACATGTTAAGCCCTTGTGCATCGTAATCGCTTAAAAAATTAGTTATATGTTCACTGCTCTCGGTTGCCGAAGTAGCAGGGTTAAACCTTACGCCTAAAAAAAGGTCTCTGTCTCTCGACCATAATAACTGATCGCTGGTAATGGTATCTCCGGCAAGTGATTTAAACAAAACAATGTGCCAGCCATCGGGTTTCTTCTGGAATTTCAATAGCCTTGTGTCGGCAATGTCCTTTACTGAATACTGGCGGAAGAAATAGGTAAGCACATTGTTATAGCTTGGGTATTTTAAATAGCCCCATTGTGCGTTTGCAGCAATAACAGTAAGTAAGGAGAATAAAAGGAGCAGTTTGTTTTTCATGGCAGGTATATAATGGAGACTAAAATAATTAATAATACTGAGATGATTGAAATATTGCAGGCCCTATTACATAAGCTGGTACCGAGCAACCAGTGAGGGGTTTTATTGCGTCTCTTCCAGTTTGTTTAAGAGTTCGGTTCGGTGGTTTTTTTTGAGCAATTTTTCCAGATCTGTATGTATGGCATTTTTTGTTTTATCGTCTAAGACCATTGTGCCGCTTTCATTGTTTATATTGTGATGTAGGTTGTAAATAAAGGTATTTGCAATGGCATCGGCTTTTGCAGTTTGCCCTATATCGTAATACGATGAAATACACTGGAACATCGATTGATCATATTTAAGTTTTTCATTTGGGAAAAGTTCTATACATCTGTCAAGTACCTTCAATGCCGAATCGTTCTGATTATTATGCATCAGGCTTTGTGCAAGGGTTGAAAAAAAAATACGATAATCCATTGCTATCAACCTTTCTGCCGATACCAGCGAATCGGCTCCTTTCCATGAATACTTATTCATAAGATTATCATAAACAATATGAGTATTTACCGACATGGCCATTCCACTTGCTTCGGCATTTGCCGACGGGTTTTTGGTGGAAACAATCTTGTAAGTAAAACCCTGCATTTCAAGGTATCTATCAAGGCCCAGGTAAACTGCACTACCTGTCATGCTGCCAAAGTACACGGGTCTTTTCCAATTATTAGTTACCAATGCATCAAGCATAAGTAAGTTGCTTCTCAGGAGATATTGGCCGGGTAGTGTCCATTCCATTTTATCACTGCCATGAATAAAAAACAGTTTATGCGACGGTATATAATTTATTGTTTGGCCAGCTTGTACCGAAATCTTATCGTTTGGGTTTTGGCTCCTGTCAAAGTCAAGCGCCGATTTCAATTCAATATAATCATCTTTGGTTCTGTCAATTATATAGGCATAGTCTCTGACTCCATCTTTTACTTCATCTTGTGTAAAGGTTAGTGGCAGTGGGGCTGCATCCATAAAAGCAGCGCGCATACGGTTTGCGTAGCGTACTGTGCCAAGTAATTCAAGGTTTACAACAAGTACATCTCGCCTGTATTTAAGTTTTGCCTGTACAAATAATAAAGGAAAAGTATCATTATCGCCATCTGTAAATAGTATGGCATTCGAATCGCAAGTCATTAAATAGTTTTTTGCCATCGACACCATAAAATCAGTGAATGTGGCATCCTTCAGTTCTTTATTAGCTTCCTTTTCATTTTGGTAAATCATCATATCCAGGTATCCGACCATATATTCATCAGCAAGCTTAATACCAATGTTTCCTATTATAGTTTCAAAATCAGGATTGAGTTTCTGCACGGCTTTATAGGTCTCAATAGCCAGGTTATGGTATTTGTTATATGTGGCAAGTTGCTCGGGCGACAGGCAGTTGACACCTTCCTGTAGTTTAAACATTCTTTTTTTATCGGCCATACCACTGTTGTTGTTCAGCAGGTTATTAGTGGCATAAGAATATGACCTGCCCAAAGCGTACAGCATTGAGTCGGGCAGATTTTTGACATCTTTATAATCATGTATAACATCCCATTCCCAGCCGGGGTAATTATAATAGGGAAACAGGTTATACCAGCGCCCCTGCCAGGCATTAAGCAGCTTAGCCATAATGGCATCATTTTCTTTTGCGGTCTGTGCCGGATTAAATCGCACATTAACAAAGGCAGCCTTATCTCTCGACCATAATAATTGGTCGCTTATGGTGCTATCCTGCATCATGTTTAAATACACCACATGCCAACCATCAGGTTTTTTCTGAAATTTTAGTTGATCTGTATTCTCAATGTCTTTTACCGAATATTGACGGAAGAAATATATCAATACATTACTGTAACTGGGATATTTGAGATATGCCCATTGCGCATTTGTAATAGCAGCAAAACTTAAGAGGCAGAGTAGGGGCAATAATTTCTTTTTCATTAGGTGGTAAATATGTATTTCAAAAGTAAGATAAAACTGATATCGCCATTGTGAGTGAATGATCTCATCGTTTCTTTTGGGAGTTCTGTACGCTTTTACTCCTCGTCCCGAGCCCTCGGGACTGTGGGCTTTCCGCTGCCATCCCTAACGCAAACAGCCCTAACGACTGCGAAGCCTCGGCACGTGAGGTGATAAGATGCACCATGGGAATGGACACATAGATGTAAAGTACTGTGCCAAATTGGAGTTATGGATTAATACTGAGATTAGATATATGACAAGAAAGGGAATCTACTTAGCGTACTTCTGTTTACGACGGAAGGCAATGACAATGCCCAATAGAACAATTAAACCGACAGGTATGCCCATGTTAATGAGTTGCCACTGGGTTTTGTATTTGGTGGCCTGCTCGGTGTTGAGTAAACGCAGTTTTAATTGCTTGGTGCGGACGGTAAGCAGGGCGCTATCTCCGCAGAGATAGTTCATGCAGTTTACAATAAACTCCTTATTGCCATAAATCTGATGTGTTACTTTAGATGTGTACCGGTCGTAGCCGAGTGGGTATGCCTCTTTCTTTCCGGGCTCCACATCATTAATTACCACATCGCCATCCGATACTACTATCATAGATGTTTTTTCGCCTTGTGCTTTAAAGCCCAATAATTTCAATGTATCGGGGCTCATATTAATGCGGTCCTTAAATGCTGATTCGAATTTACCTTCGAGCAATACTGCTACCGGCTGAAAGCCCTGGTCATATTCTCTCGGGTCGGGCTGACGACTAACAATATCAAAACTTATACGTGCAGGTGCATTGAGCAGTTTAGTTGTTTTAGATGTTTTTAATAAAATGGTTTTCTTTATGCCGGGTTGTTCAATGGTATCAATAGTGCTGGCATATTTAAGCTCTATCAGGTTAAGGTTGCGCACAATAGGGTTGTCACTCGTTGGCGAAATAAGGGGTTCGTAAACCCAGGGGTATAGTTGTATGCGGGGCTGCTCACCGGGCAGTGCTCCGTTAAGTGGTATAGCAGATGATTGCAGGTCGAGTATAAGGTTGCTGTTTAGTCTAACTCCGTAACGGAAAAGCTGGTCATCAAGGTTTAATTCGTTTTTAAATGCAATGGTAATGCCGTTGCGGCTAAGGCTATCCATAGGTGCGTACATTGGGTCAATGAGCCATAGCACTTTTCCGCCACGCATAATAAACTGGTCTATTATGTAGGCATCTTTATTGTCGATAGCCTTCATTGGCTTAGCAATAATTATGGCCTTGCACAGGTCGAGCCCTTTTAATAAATGATTTATAGGTAACAGGCGTACATCATAATATTCCGACATGGCATTTATTGCCCCTGCCAGGTGTATAGAATCAGGTTCGCCATGGCCCTGTATAAAGGCAACAATGGGCCTCATTTTTAAATCTATTTTATGTATGGCATTGTCAATATTATATTCCAGCCCTTCAATAGAATTATTTAATTGTGTTTCAGGGTCGGCGCCTAATTGATTTTCTAATATGTTAATGGGCATATCTCGCCCGGCGTATGTAAGCATTGCGCCCGGCCATATTACCTGCTCGCTGTTGCCCGAGCCACCCTGTGTATGCACAGTGGTAGGCTTAAGCCCATCTTCATATAATTGATGAAACACAGCTTTTGTTTCTCCCAATGAGGTAGGGTCAATAAACTGGTACTGCACATTGCCGCCCGAATAAGCATTATACTCATCCAGTATCTCTTTCATTTCATCGCGCAGGCGCACCCAGCTTGAGCCCGGCAGTTTACCGGCAAGGTAAACCTTGAAAAATGCAGTGGTCTTAAGTGATTTTGCGATCTCTTTCGATTCGTTAGAGAGTGTATAGCGTTTTTCAGAAGTAAGGTCGAAGCGCTTGAATACAAACGAACCCACATAATTGCAGAGTACAATAAGCACAATGCTAAGCACCAGGCGGGTTAAATCGCGCCTTTTATTTTTGCGGGTATGTGTGGTTTGTTCTACCATTTCCTGCTTTCTATGGATACCCTGCTCATTAATAAAAATACGGTGGATATACTTACAAAGTACAACACATCGCGTGTGTCTATAACGCCACGGCTCATAGATGAATAGTGGGCGCTGATGCCTAATTGCTGTATAAAATTGCCCACAATGCCCGATTGCGATGAACCGCCCAAATAACCAAAACCGGCATAGCAGAAGAAGCATAAAATAACGGCTACAATAAACGATATTACCTGGTTGCCGGTAATGGCCGAAGCAAATACACCAATAGACACAAAGCCGCTGGCTAAAAACAATAAACCAAGATATGAGCCCCATGTGCGGCCCGAATCTATATTACCAACAGGGTTGCCCAGTTTGTAAACCGATATATAATAGATCAATGTTGGCAATAGCGAAAGCACTACCAGTAAAACGCAGGCAAAGAATTTGGCCAATACAATCTGCATATCGCTAATGGGGCGGGTGAGGAGCAATTCCATAGTGCCCGATCGTTTTTCTTCGGCAAACGAACGCATGGTTACCGATGGTATTAAAAACAAAAAGAGCCATGGAGCCAGTACAAACAATGGGTCAATACCTGCATAACCGCCTTCTAATATGTTGGAATCCATAAAATCCTGCGGCAGCACCCACATAATTAACCCCATGCTGATAAGAAATACAGAGATAACAATGTACCCTATAAGGGAGCTGAGGAAAACAGATATTTCTTTTTTTAAGAGCGCGTACATAAGCGGCTGCAAAGGTAAAAAATTACCTCACCCTGTCATTACATGACATCCCTCTCCTTGTTCAAGGAGAGGGAAAGGAATATTTATCATAATTCATGATTGTTGAAGTGTCAATGCCTTGTTATCACCTCACGTGCCGCCACTTTACCTGATTAATTAGCTGTTTTTCTTCCATAATTCATAACTTATAACTCATAATTTATAACTGTTGTTCGCCCCCTCTTTCCCGCAGTTCACTAAACCGATTAGGCTGTTTGCTAAATGCCACCTGTATATATGGCAAAAAAGGGCTCTTTTTGTACTAAATAATAAGGAAGAGATATATAGCCCCCCCCCTTGAACTATGAAAACAATAATAAAACTATTTTGGGCCTTATTTATTGCTTTGGGATTTAGCTCAATGGTAAATGCCCAGCCTGCATATAAGATGAATTTGTATTATGATTCAGTATTCGTAAATAATGTAAAAGCAATTTTTACATCGGATGGCACACTTCATTGGAGACCAACTGGGTTGCCGGGCTATTGTGTGCCCAAAAATAATTTTGCATGTACAATTTTTGCCGGTTCATTGTGGATAGGAGGTATTGATGCAGACGGTAAATTGCATACTGCTGCTGAAACCTATTACCAAAACGGCACTGATTTTTGGCCCGGCCCTATAATGGATAGCGCAAGTTATTCCTATCATAATGATACTGTTTGGGATAAAATATATGTGGTAAATAAATCGACCATTGATAGTTTTAAAAGCGGTTTGTTTGGTGGTAAGATACCAAAATCAATACTCAACTGGCCCGGCAATGGAGATGTTTCGTTAGGTGAAATGCCGCAACTTGCACCCTATGCCAATGTTTCGAAAAGCGGTTATTATAACCCCTACGCCGGAGATTATCCACTCATTCGGGGTGATGAGGCTGCATATATGATTTATAACGATGCCCGTGTATCAAAACATACAGAAACAGGCGGGCTAAAATTTGGTATTGAAGTTCATTTAATGGCGTATCAATTTCAAAGTACAGATACAGCAGTAAATGAGGCCACCTTTTTGCATTATGACATCTATAATCGTTCAAAGAATACTTACGATAGTGTATATGCAGGTAATTGGGTCGATATGGATATTGGTAATGGTGATAACGACTATATTGGATGTGATACACTTAATAATTATTGGTACACTTATAATGCGGTGCCCTATGATTCCAGTGTTTCAGGGACATTTGCCGGAGAAGTGGGTTATTGTGGTACACCACCGTCACAAGCTGTCTTATATCTCTGCGATACGATGAAACATTTTCAATATTACAACAATGATTTTACAAGCCATGGCAATCCTGTCAATACCCGTATGTATTACAATTATTTGCATAGTATTTGGGGCGATTCAACACATGTTAAGTATTGGGATACAACTTCAATAAATACTAATTACTTTTATCCCGGTAACCCGGTAACCGGTACCGGTTGGTCAGAGGTAAGTGCTAAAGCTCCAATGGGAGATATGCGAGGCTTGAGTAGCATAGCGCCGTTTACGTTTACTCCGGGTAGTTGTAAAACGGTTGATATAGCGCTTGTTTTTGCCCAGAATCAACATCCCGGCCCAACAGCCAATTTACAAAGCGTTGCACTATTGTCTAAGTATATTTCAGATATTAAAAGCTTTTACAATAGCCAGGCTTATGGCTGCGATTCAGGCTTACTGGCAGTGAATGAAATAAAAACCACCGGTACTGAAGTAGTTGTTTATCCAAATCCAAGTAAAGGGGTATTTCAAGTACAAATGGAAAATGGAAAATTGACAATCGATAATGAAAAAATACAAATTGGCGTTTATAATATATTAGGGCAAGAAGTGTATTCAGAATTGTCAACTGTCTATTCTCCATTGTCAATTAATATAAGCAATAATCCTTCAGGAGTTTATTTTTATAGAATAATTGATGAAAATGGAGCACCCATTGCAACAGGGAAAATGGTAATACAGAAATAGTATAGCGGATATGGTAATAAAGCACAGAATTGTATATTTACAGCAGTTTACCCTGCTAAGCCGAATGAGAAAAAAGACAGTTCATAAAGTTTTTAAAGTAGAAAGTAGAAAGTCAAATGGACTTTATACACTTTTTACTTTACGAACTTTCTACTATAGCCTGTTTTTCACTTTCAGCTTTTCACTTTTCACTTTTCACTCCTATGGCGCTGTCGCTGATTCTCTTTTATCGCGCCTTACTACCGATAAGCAGGATACTAACCGGGTAAATGATCTGGTTGCCCTTAGTGTGCGTTATTCTGAAATGGGACAGATAGATACTACCGTTAAGCTGGCTACGCAAGCCGCCGCACTGGCACAAAAACTGCATTTCAGCAAAGGCTCTATGGCTGCATATACTTGCATGGGGTATACCTACCAGAGTACAGGCAATTTTGTGAAAGCTATAGAGGGTTATACCAACGGCTTAAAAGTGGCCGAAAGCATTGGCGATAAAGTGCATGTGGCTAAGTTCAATGGTAAAATAGGCACTGTTTATTCCGACCAGGGGAACTTTGATAAAGCCCTCGAGTATTATTTCCTCGACCTGAAAGTAATGCAGGATATTGGCGATAAAAAAGCCATTGCACAGGTTACCGGAGATATTGGTAATGCGTATGAGTACCAGGGAAATTATGTAAAAGCGTTGGAATACGATTTCCAGTCGCGGCAGATGGATGAAGATAATGGTGACAAGCAAAGCCTTGCCATTGTTAACGGCAACATAGGTAATGTATACGTAGATGAAAAGGACTATAAATCGGCGCTTGATTATTATTTTAAGGCAATTAAGGTTGATTCGGAGTTGAATAATAAGAACAGCATAGCGGTCAATATTGGCAACATTGGTAATATTTATGGCATTTTGGGTGAGCGTGATAAGGCGCTTGATTATGCCCTTAAGGCGCTTAAAATTGACGAAGAGATTGGTAACAAAGAAGGTGTGGCAATTAATACAGGCAATATTGGCAGCATGTATTCCGACAGGAAGGATTACGCAAATGCAAAAACATATTTATTTAAAGCGCTTGATGCTTACGGTGTGTTAGGCAGCAAGCAAGGAATAGCAGCTACGATGGATAATATTGGGGGATTGTATCTGGAACAGAAAAATTATCCTGAAGCAGAAAAGTATTTTCTTGAATCTGCCCGTTTAGCCGATAGCCTGCATTATTTACCATGCAGCGAGGAAGATTACCAGGACCTGAGCAAGCTGTATGCCGAAACAGGTAAGTGGCAAAAGGCTTATGAGGCATCATCAAAATATAATGCAGTAAAAGATAGCATGTTTAGCCAGGATAAGAGCCAGGAGATAGGCCGCCTGGAAGCCAAGGCAGGGTATGATAAAGAACTGGCGTTACAAAAAGCCGAGAAAGCAAAAGATGGCGCTGTAGCCGAAGAACACAGTAAAAAGCAACGAGTATTAATACTTCTTGTATCTGCAATTGCACTTATTTTATTATTAATAGTGATAATGATCTTCCGCTCGCTTAAAAATGTACAGCGCGAAAAGAAACTGGCCGATCAGCAAAAATCATTAATGGAATTAAGGGCTTTGCGCGCGCAAATGAATCCTCATTTTATATTTAATGCTATAAGCTCTATTCAGCATTTTACATTGCAGAATGATACTGAAGCAGCACAAAAATATTTATCGAAATTCTCGAAGCTTATACGCGGTGTGCTGGAGAATTCGAAATATGAAAGCATACGCCTGGCAGAGGAATTACAAATGCTGCAATTGTATATAGAACTTGAGCAGTTAAGGTTCTCATCTAAATTCAGTTTTGAAATTAATATTGATAAAGCCGTAGATACCGAACGTGTGTTAATTGCCCCGCTTATTATTCAGCCATTTGTAGAGAACGCGATTTGGCACGGACTGATGCACCTGCAGGATAAAATAGGTAAGCTGACCATTACAATAACCAAGAATGGCGATAATCTGAAATGTGTGGTGGATGATAATGGAATTGGCAGGAAGCGCGCCGTGGAAATACGAAACGCCAAAATGCACCGTTCCATGGGATTATCAATTACACAGGAAAGAATGTACGCAGGCAATATGACAGTTAATTTTATTGATAAGGAAAATGCTGATGGTTCCCCTGCCGGAACTACGGTGGAAATACTAATGCCCGTAATGATAAACAAATCGCAATACGCATAAGTTTAATTACGAATTAAAAATTACGAATTACGAATCATGAGTGTCCAAGAAAATAATAATAACCCGAATAATTACGAATGAAAACGGATAATATTATTCAACAAAAAAGTTTTGCATTTGCTATTCGTGTAATAAATGTCTATAAATACCTTGCTTCAGAAAAAAAGGAGTTTGTTTTATCTAAGCAGCTGTTGCGTTCAGGTACTTCTATTGGTGCAAACATTGAAGAATCTATTGGAGGCCAATCAGGGAAGGATTTCCTATCTAAAATGAGTATTTCTTATAAAGAAGCACGCGAAACAATCTATTGGTTAAAATTGCTTCAGGCAACAGAATATCTTAGTAATCAGGAAGCACAAAGTCTGTTGAATGATGCGGAAGAGATTTGTAAAATAATTGGTAAAATACAAATAACGTTAAAATCCAAAGATTCGTAATTCGTAATTTTTAATTCGTAATTGATATGAGTTTGAACGCAATAATAGTAGACGACGAGGCCTCAGGAGCAGGCTCGCTGAACATACTTTTAACCAAGTATTGTCCGGATGTAAAAATATTGGGGACTGCTAACTCTGCCGACCAGGCCGAGAAAATGATAAATTCACTATCGCCTAATCTTGTTTTTTTAGATGTTGAAATGCCACATGCCGATGGCTTTCAATTGTTGGCACGGTTTAAAAAAATAAGCTTCGATGTGATTTTTACTACTGCATATAACGAATATGCACTCAGGGCTATAAAACATAATGCACTTGATTATTTGCTGAAACCAATAGATAAAGACGAATTGATTGCTGCTGTAAAAAAGTGTGAAGAGAAAAAAGCCAGCGGACAGGTAGATTATATTAAAGTGGAGAATCTTATATCATCCTTGGCACAAGCTCAAAAATTGCAGAAGTTGCCCGTACCAACTTTAGAAGAAATACTATACGTAGATATTAATAACATAGTACGTTTCGAAGCCGATTCGAATTATACTATGATATATCTGAAAGCAGGAAAGAAAATTACATCTTCAAAAACACTCAAGGAATATGAGCTAATGCTCGTAGGCCAACCCTTCTTTAGGGTGCATAAAACACATTGCATAAACCTTACCGAAATAACCAAATACATTAAAGGTGATGGTGGCTTTGTAGTTATGACCGATGGCGCTACCATAGAAGTATCGAGGCAAAAAAAAGCGGAGTTGCTTGCGTTGATGGCTTTGTAAGTTGTTGACGACTGGAATTGCAAAAATGATTAACTTTAGTGAATGTGTTCAAGCGATAATTTAAAATAAAATTACCCCATCATGAAAAAATATTACTTGTTAAGTTTTGCTTTAGTCATAATAGGAATAAGCAACGCGCAGTTCACAGATCTTTATTATTTCAATAATAACACCACAAGCGGTGCCAATCCAAATGGCACATTAGCTCTATCTGGGAACGTTCTGTACGGAATGACTGAATATGGCGGACAATATAGCAATGGTAGCATATTTTGTATCAATACTGATGGAAGTGGGTATAGAGATTTATTTGATTTTAACGGCACTTCTACCGGTAAGTTACCACTCGGCTCTGTAACTCTTATCGGAAATAAATTATATGGAATGGCACGCGGTGGTGCATTTTTATCCGGAATTATTTTTTCTATCGACACAGATGGTAATGGATTTAATGCCATGTTTAATTTCAATGGTAGTACAGGTAACACTCCTTGCGGTTCATTAACCCAGGTTGGAGGGCTTTTATATGGAATGACCAATAGTGGAGGTACGAAAAACTGGGGGACAATATTTTCTATTGATACCAGTGGAAGTGGTTTTAGGACCCTGTACTCTTTTGATAACACCCATGGCGGAGACCCTCAAACAGATTTACTATATGCAGGAACAAATAAATTGTATGGAATGACAACATCATATGGTGCCAATGGTATAGGTTGCATTTTTTCTGTTGATACCAGCGGGAATGACTATTTGGATATGCATGACTTTGTTTATGCTACAGGAGGGAACCCATATGGCGATTTAACTTTAATAGGTGGTAAGCTTTATGGTATGCCAAATTATGGAGGATTAGACAGTATGGGTTGTATTTTCTCAATTGATACCAGTGGAACGGGATATAAAGATATTCTTGCCTTTAACGGTGTTAATGGTGAATATCCGGCTGGAACATTAGCGTATTCAGTTACGGATGGGTTGATATATGGTATGACAACCGGTGGAGGTGCAGATAGCGTGGGGAATATCTTCACCTTAGATACAAATGGAACTAATTATACAGACATTTTTGATTTTGATACAGCAGAAGGTGTTAATCCGGCCGGTTCAGTAATTCTTACAGGTGGCAATACAATTTATGGAATGACGAATAGCGGAGGCTCACATAATAATGGCACTATTTTCAGACTTAAAACAATTATAACCTCAATCAATGGAGTATCTTCTAATTCAGGGGCCGTAAAAATTTACCCCAACCCATCCAACGGCATGTTCACCTTTGAGTTAAAAGTGAATAGTGAAAAGTTAAAAGTTGAAGTGTATAACATTATGGGAGAGAAAGTTTATTCTCAATACTCTATAGCTAATGCTCAATTCTCAATTGACTTGAATACTCAACCTGCCGGAATTTACTTTTATAGAATAACCGATAAAGAAGGTGCGTCAATAGGAAGCGGGAAACTTGTGATTCAGAAGTAATAAAACGATTTGATAATGTGATGATTTGGTAATATGATAATGGCTGTGTGATTTCATCATCAAATCACCAAATGGTCGAATTATCAAATTATTCCGTATTTCAGTTTAATTTATTAGATTTGCTTGTACCAAAACTATCCTGGATGCGAATAAAGATTACTTACCCCGTAGTTATCTTTCTTTTACTAATAAGCAACATTACTTTTTCCCAAAGTTTTTGGATAGAGAACTGGCTTGGTTGTTCCTGTGCGCAAAGCTGCACAACCTATACGGGCCCTAACGGAGCCTGGTCGGTAGCAGCAACAGGCACCAACGGTGCAGCAGCTAACGAATGGTATTTTAGCTACGAGGAGCAGGCTATGGGGCAGGGACAATGTGGTTCTGCTTCGGGCACTAAGGCCACTGCACATATAGGTAATGTATCTACATCGCCCGCTGCTGCATTATTTTGCCCAACAGGTGATTGCGGTGCTGCTTATGATGCCGCTAATGGAGCTCCGTCGGTAGTTACCAATACACGGTTACAATCTCCGGTTATTAATTGTACCGGTAAATCGAACATAGAATTATCGTTTAACTATATAATGGGTGGCGAAGCCGGAGCCGATTATGGTACTGTTTACTATTACGACGGAACTACATGGGCGTCGATTGTTACGCCTCCTGTAACGGTTGTTTGTGGTGGCGGGCAAGGGAAATGGGCAAATTATAAAGTGACTTTACCTGCAAGCGCCAATAATAATGCTGCTGTGCAGGTAGGTTTTAACTGGCAGAACGATGCTAATAATTCAGGTAACGATCCTTCACTTGCTATTGACAGCATACAACTTATTACACTGTCCGCACCCCCGGTAACATATTTTACCGCTAACGATTCTGTTATTTGCCAGGGTACTACCATTCAGTTTACCGATAAATCTACTAATAGTCCCACCAGCTGGAACTGGACATTTAACGGGGGCACACCTGCAACATCAACGGCACAAAACCCGACAGTGACCTATAACACTGCGGGACTTTATTCAGTTACAGAAGTGGCAACAAACAGTGGCGGTTCCGATACGCTTACTAAAAAGAATTATATAAGGGTATCCTCGTTGCCGGTTGTGTCAATTTTAGGAGGCCGTATTGTTTGCGGCGGTAGCTCCACTAAACTTACTGTAGGCTTCGGGTCGAGTTATACCTGGGCGCCTGCAACAGGGCTTAATGTTACAACAGGTAACACGGTTATTGCAACACCCACAGTTACCACCCAATATACAGTAACGGCCACTTCGGCCAGGGGCTGCGTTGCTACAGATACTGCAACAATATCTGTAGTTAGCTCTATAAAGGCAAGTATTACAGGCGTTGATTCGCTTTGTAAAGGAAGTACCACCATACTTACTGCCACAGGCGGAAGTAACTATACCTGGAACACCGGTGCAACTTCAGCGAGTATAAATATTAGCCCTGTTACAGCAACTACATATAGTGTTATGGCTACTGCTGGTACTTGTAAAGACAGCGCAACAAAAACTGTAAACATAAAGCAGGGCCCTAAACCCATTATAACAGGAAATGATTCTGTTTGTGCCGGAAGTCCCACAACATTAACTTCTTCGTATGGCAGTTCTTATAACTGGAATACAGGTGCAACTACATCGAGTGTAACTGTTTCTCCTACAAGCACTACTATATATCAGGTAACTGTTGATTCGAACGGGTGTTTAAAAGATACTTCGGTAACGGTAATAGTGGGGGCGGTACCCAGTTTGACAGTAACGCCAACATCGGCTACTATATGCGGAGTGGATACTGCAAGAATAAGCGTGGCAAGTACTGCATCATCATATAGCTGGAGCCCGGCTGCCGGATTAAATGTTACAACCGGTAATTTGGTGCTGGCATCGCCCACTGTTACTACCACCTATACAGTAATTGGCAAAACACCTTACGGATGTACTGATACTTCGACCATTACTGTTACTGTAAATAATTCAATAACAGCAGGTATTACGGGTAAAGATTCGGTTTGTAAGGGAAGTTCCACCACACTTACAGGCACGGGAGGAAATACTTATTCATGGAACACGGGAGCTACAAGTGATAGCATAAGTGCAAGCCCGGCCTCAACTGCAACATATACAGTATATGCCCGCACAGGGGGATGTAAGGACAGCGCTGAGGTAACAGTAAAAGTAAATCCAATGCCAAGCCCGTTTATTGGTGGAAAGGATTCAGTTTGTGCCGGAGGTAGTACTACACTTACAGCATCGGGTGGGGGAACATACTTATGGAATACGGGTGCAACTTCGGCAAACATATTTGTTACACCGGTATCGAACACTACATATACTGTTACTGTAACATTAAATGGTTGCGTCAGCGATACAACGGCAGTAGTATCTGTTAATGCAATACCAACGGTAACAGTTACACCTTCATCGGGTGCTGTTTGCGGGGCAGATAGTGTAATACTTTCAGCATCGGGTGCATCAAGCTATGTATGGAACCCTGCAACAGGATTAAATACTTCAACGGGCTCACCGGTTACGGCCACACCAACTGTAAACACAACATATACCGTAACAGGTACTACCGGCTCGGGTTGTAGCAATACTGCAACAGCCGTAATTACGGTTGGCTCGGTATCGGCATCTATTAGCGGAACAGATAGTATATGCAGTGGAAACTCAACTATACTAACAGCATCGGGTGGTGCAAATTATCTATGGAACACAGGCTCTACCAGTTCTGCATTAAATGTTTCACCTGCCGTAGCAACTACATATACAGTTTATGTAAACAGCGGCAGCTGTAACGATAGTGCAACAGTTACCGTAAAAGTAAACCCTAACCCGGTAGTGGTTAATTCCCCTGCCGATACAACAATATGTGCAGGGGCTTCTGTTACCTGCGGAACTTCAGCTGGTGTACAATATGTATGGAGCAATGGACAAACCAGTTCATCTATTATTGTTACTCCTGCCTCAACAACAACATATACTGCAACCGTAACAAATGCTTATGGATGCTCAGGTTCTGCCCAAACAATAGTTAATGTTACTAATTACCCTGTGCCTGTGGTTAGTGGTACGCAAAATATATGTACAGGAAACCTTGCTTTATTAACCGCATCGGGTGGCACCACATACAGCTGGAGTGGTGGCTCAACCACATCGGCCATTTTGGTGAATACTGCCGGAACTTATACCGTAACAATTGCTAATGGAAATTGTGCTGTAACCGATAGTGTAAAAGTAATTGTTAACCCAAGGCCCTATATTTCAGCTTGCTGCGATACTACTATTGATATTGGCGAAAGTACTGCCCTGGCAGGATTGTCAACAGATGTCGCTACATGGACTCCTGCTACCGGTTTAAGTTGCACTTATTGCCCTAATCCTATTGCTACGCCCACTGTAAATACTACATATTACGCCACTGTAACAGATAATACAACGGGTTGTTCGGCCACTGATTCGGTAACAATTCTTGTAAGAGAAAATTGTCAGAACGTATTTGTGCCTTCTGCTTTTTCTCCAAACGGAGATGGACAGAATGATGTGCTATTAGTGAAAGGAGAATGTATTAAGACTATGGACTTTGAAGTGTTTGACCGTTGGGGAAATAAAGTGTTTGAAACAACCACACCGTCGGAAGGCTGGAATGGTATGCACGACGGACAGGCAATGAACACCGGTTCGTATGTATATCACCTTACTGCTACTTTGTTTAACAACACTACGGTTACTAAAAAAGGGAATGTTACACTGGTAAGGTAGTTACGAATTCGTAATTTTGCTTTACTTAAATTGATTTGTGAAAAGAGATCCCATAGCTTCACTACGTTTACCCGACTTCCGATTTTTTATTACTGCCCGCTTATTTATGACACTGGCAACCCAAATGCAGGGGCTTATTGTCAGCTGGCAGATATACCAATATACCAAAGACCCATTATGGTTGGGTATGATAGGTCTTACCGAAGCGATACCATTCATCAGTTCATCGTTATTTGCTGGCCATATCGCCGATATCATTGAGCGGAAAAAAATAATTACCTGGGCAACTATTATGCTCATGCTCTGTACCGGTTTATTATGTGGCTTTACCTTGAACAATGGTTTTGTATTACATGCTTACGGTGTTTGGCCCATTTACGGAATTGTATTTCTTTCAGGTATTGCAAGAGCATTCATCGCCCCATCGTACTTTGCTTTTTTATCGCAAATAGTTCCGCGGTCCGAATACCCTAATGCATCTACATGGAGCAGCACCACGTGGCAAATAGGGGCAGTAGGCGGACTTTCTATTGGAGGACTAATTTATGCCTGGGTAGGTTTTACCTATAGCTACGCTATCGATTTTGGATTATTGCTCATAGCACTTTGTTCCATATCGTTTATACCTGCAAGGCCATTGCCGCCTAAGCTGGAGAAAGAGCGCCTGTTTGAAAGCCTTGCCAAAGGAGTGTTTTTTGTCTTTAGAAATGAAGAGATACTTGGTGCACTCTCCCTCGATCTGTTTGCCGTACTCTTTGGCGGTGCAGTAGCTATGCTACCCATATTTGCCGATAAAATATTAAAGGTCGGCCCCGAAGGGCTTGGCTTATTAAGGGCCGCTCCGGCAGTGGGTGCCGTGGTAATGGCTGCCGTTATGGTCTATAGGCCACCCTTGAAAAATGCTGGCCGCAACCTTTTAATATGTGTAGCTTGCTTTGGCATCTGCATGATATTGTTTGCCCTATCTACTAACTTTTTGCTGTCTATGTTTATACTGGCACTAAGCGGTGCGTTCGATAGTGTAAGTGTGGTTATACGCGGGACCATCCTTCAACTTATGACACCCGATGAGATGCGCGGACGTGTATCGGCAGTGAATAATATATTCATAGGCTCATCAAACGAAATAGGGGAGTTTGAATCGGGTGTAACCGCTAAACTTATGCGCCTTATACCTTCCGTTATCTTCGGTGGCTCAATGACTATACTCGTTGTTGCCTATACTTCCTTTAAAGCAAAAAAGTTGAGAAGGTTGCAGTTGGAGGGGAAGTGAAATCTTTTGTATTTTAACAGCTTAAATTAATCCCATGAAAAAAATACTCCTGATTATTCTTCCTGCAATAATTATATGTAGTTGTTGTACTGAAACCGGAAAAAAAACTTCTAAAGCCGATTTTGAAAAAGGGAAACTTAATGAATATGATCTTGCTGCGACATTATATAACCAATTAAGTGGTGAGTACCACGCGCTGGCTCTCCAGGCTTTCCATCTTGCCAAGTTACGTGTTGAAGAAAAGCTAAGTGCATACAAGCACAAACCGGATTCATTAGCAATTGTAGTTGACCTTGATGAAACTATTTTAAATAATAGCGCATTTCAAGCCCAGCTTATTAAAGATGATAGTACTTACTTCCAGGAATGGAGCGAGTATATTAAGTCTATAAAAGCTAAGGCAGTGCCCGGAGCGCTAGATTTCCTGAAATATGTGAATGAGCAGAAGATTAGGATATTTTATATAACAAATCGTGACTCCACTGAGTTTGAATCTACAGCAAGAAACCTGGCAAGGCTGCATTTTCCTCAAATAGATACTATAGATTTTAAACGCGATTATAATTTGCAGGTCGAAAGGGTTATAACTGATGGCAAGCAAGCAGGAAATAAGGAGTTTCGTTTTGAGAATGTAAGAAAACGTTATGTGGTATTAATTCAGATGGGCGATAACCTAAATGATTTTTCAGGCAAATTTTACCACCAAACAGATGGAACAAGAGATAGCCTGGTAGAAGCGGAGGATACCGCTTTTGGAAAGGACTACATTGTGTTACCTAATGCCATGTATGGCGATTGGCTATCTGGCTTGACCAAACAAAATTTCAATGCAATGTCGACTCACATGCAGGATTCAATTATGCATGCGTGCTTAAAGGGGTATAAGTAAAGAGTTATTTTCCTTTATTTTGATGAGCTACTAGATGGAATTAAATCAGAAAGTAAGTTCATTAAATCTAATGAATAGCCCAATTGTATTTGAAAGTAATTATTAGGGTAATAATGATGGGATGCAAAATGGATAACATCATTTGTGTAAGCATCAAAATGCGCATAGGCAAATGAAGAGCCACTACCCTTTATGAAGTTAATATTATAGGTAAGAAGCCCGTCAAAGTTCCAATACACCTGGTTTCCTATTGATATTGGTTTTCCGGAATTTTGAAGCAGAGCAGTGTCTTTAATATTACGGTATTGAACATTTAAACCTGGTGAAATAGAGCTGGAATGAGGGTTAAACCATAATAGTTGTGTACCAACTTCAAATTGAAACGGGGATTTGAATTTTGATTTTACTTTTAAGTGGAGCCCGGATATTAGGGTTGTTATGGTTTGTGATGGTTGTTTTTGGATACTATCTTTGGTAAATGCCATTCCACCAACCACATCTAAATACAAATGCCAGCAATCATGATAACTACCCTTGTCGGTAAATATGATTGTAAAAAGATTAACACTCGATGTTATATTCCATTGTGCGTTTTGAATTAGATCTAAGCGATTTGCCAGATAGCCATGATTAACACTATCCGTTTGCATGTTGGTTGGTTTTGGGTCATATGTTATTTGAAGTAATACGCTTCTAAAAGGTATTATATGCCCCGGAAAAGGCCAATTTCTTAAACCGGTAGAAGAATCCCTGATCATGCCAAATGGTTTAATTAATGGCATATTACCCCGCATATAATATTGGGTTGAACCGGCTGCGTAGCTATCCGGGGTTGTACTATTACTAAATGCAGTTAATGAAATTTGAATTGGTTGATACCCTATAGTGTCCCTCTTGATTTTATTTAGGTTTGAAAGCAAAGTACTATCTTGTATGAAGCTGGTTATTGAATCTGTAAGTCTCTGTGGGGTAGAACCTCCTAGTTTGACTTTTCTCGCTCTGTTAATTGATAGAGTTGTATCAACTAACCTGATTGTTGCTTTTGAAGGCGCACCTGATATTGCAAAATTATCCTGAATGCTTCCGTCCGCTTTGAGCTTCTTTCGAATATCATCCAATGTAGAAGAAAATACAGAATCAATATCTGGGCGGTACATTGCGATTTCCAGAAACTTGTTGAACCTGTTGTTATATTTATTCAAATTACATGAATATTTTCTCAGCTTCCTTATATCTTGTCTAAGACTGCTATTCGGCTGTTTTTTGTCTTTAATTTCTTCTCTAAGTTTCTTGATTTCTTTCATATTGTTTGGGTAGTCAAGATCACTAGTAATATTAGCATCTAATTTTGTGATTTTTGAATTAAACATTGTAGAGCTATACAACGATGGAAATAAATGGCATCCGCTAAAAAGTAGGCAGGCTGATAAGAGAAGTATCAATTTTTTCATGTAACTAATTTTTCTTTTGCCTACTCTCATCGGTTTTCGGCTTGCCCGTTAATATGTTTAAGCTATATATCCTGCAAGTTTTTCTTTTGCTGTCTGGTAACCTAAGTTGAAATTGTTTTGAATATCGGCTGAGGTAAACGAGGTGATATTGATAGTTAGCTCGTTTGCAGGCTGAATGATAAGATGTTTAATGAGTTTGTAGCCTTCCAAAGTATTTAGAGTGTAGTTCTTCTCTTTTACTTCAGTTAGTAAACTATTCAGGAAGGTTATCCACTCTGAATCGTTCTTTACATTTTGGTTTACTATAATATCTTCAATACGGTTAGCCAGGTCCATCAGATTTTTTTCAGAAAAGGCTTTCCCTTCATTTACCGGGGTAAGGTCAGCCGATTGGCATAAAATGCCAATGATGTTTTCAGCACCTATATTAATGGCATGGCCAAGCGGAGCAACATCTCTTGTGCCACCATCGAACAACACTTCACCCTTTTGAGAGATACTGGGTGGCATAGCTATTGGTATTGCTATGCTGCCTTTTAAACAGGAAATAAAATCAGGGTCACCCGGACTGCTGAACAATAGAGTAGTGCTTAGAAAATCTACCGCCCCTACATGCAGTTTTACAGGTGCCTGAACCATGGTGGGAATATCCAATATGGCATCTACTTTACTATTTATCGGAGTAGTGTCGCTCAATCCTTCAAATTTATTCCATAAAATATCCCATACGTCCACTACGGCACTGCGCTGTATTGCAACATCATTAGGTTTTTTAATTTCACTGAACCAGAAATCTCGCAATTGCTGCCCTATGGTAACCCAGTCGTTTGCATTTAACTTACCCTTTGCTTTGTATAATTTACCTGCTGCATTTGTAATAAATGATCCGTTCAGGCTGCCAACCGATATGCCATAAATAATATCTGGCATAAACCCTGATTCGAATACAGCTAATACAGCCCCTGCCTGGAAACAACCTTTAACAGAGCCGCCGCTTAATACCAATGCATTTTTCATGTTGTTTATTTATGAAGAAGCTGATTTTACGTTAATACTTACTTCTTGTTTTTTAGCAGGAGCATTTTTATCATCTTCCGGGCTGGTGCCTGTGCCGCGCAGGTTAATAATTTTTTGCAGCATATCAAACCAAAATGGTGCGCCCAGGCTCACGGCAAAAGCAAGTACCATCCAGCCCAGGATCATTGACAAAATATTATCTGCCGCATCTTTGTAATGATATTTACCCCATCCTATGCCCAATAAAGGGCTAACATCGGTTATTGCTTTATAAGCTACACTGTCGGCTTTTAAGGTGTCATTTTTATGAAGCACCTTGCTTCTTTGTACCGCAAGGTTTACCAGTTGAGCCCTTGAATCCTTATCAATAGAGAGTTTCTTGGTTATCTTAATGGTATCTACATTAAATGTTGCTGCTATGCCCAGGCCTATAATGAACATTATATATTGGGTTTGCCGTTTATACCATCCGCTAACCCGGTCCATACTATCGTCAAACCATTTCTCAAGCCCTGTGCGGAACTTGGCAAAATCGCCTTCGGCTTCTATCCAAAACAGTTTTATGGTGTTGAGTGTTTCCTGGCGTATATCAGTTGGTTTTACATTATTTGCGGTAAGCTTGGCTTGCTGTGCTTGCAAAAAGCTATTTATTTGTGTTGCGGCATCGCCGGCAGTTTGCTCAACACGCATAATATCAGTCAGCGCCAACGAAAAATTTTGTGCCGATATATAAGAGGGCCCGTCATTCTTCAAACCCATCCATGTTTTACCGTTACCCATACATCTTATTAATGGATGCTCCAAAAGATTCTGGGCAAAATTGTTGCTGTCTTCATCATTAAGCATACGCCTTATACCTTTTTCGAGCATTGTTGCTCTTAGGCCAAGCATAGATGACATGGCTTCATGCAGGGTTGTTGCCAGCAGGCTGTATAATAGAAAAATAAATACTAATCCTAAGGCTACATCGAGTATTGCTGAGCCAAACATGTTTAATTAGTTTAAATGTTTGTGATGAATTTGAATACGACAATAATAATGAGGATAGTTGGTTGATTTTTAAAAATGTAGTAAGTGACAGTTTTTATGTAGTGAAAGACATAAATAATGTAGTGAGATGCATTTTTGATTTATGAATACTTGAGTAAAACCATGAAATTTTACCCTTAATAATCAAAAGGATTGAAAGATCAGAGTGTCTTTTTACCGGCTACAAAATCTTTCAGGTAGAAAGGTTCGTAATAGGCAACATTGCTAAAAGATTTTGTTTGAAACATTTCTTCGGCTGTTTGGCACATGTTAAGCGCAGAGGCATAAATATCATCGAGCCAAACCTTATTTGTGTCATTTGCAAATAATTCTTTCATCTTGGGCATTCCGTCTCCGAAAAAAGCAATGGTGCCGTATTCTGCAAACGAAGCTGTATCAAGTATGCGTGCATGCACAGGTAATATTTCTTTGCCTGTAGAATCAAATAATGCTGTGTAAACTTCTAATCGCCTTGCATCAATCATAGGGCAGTAGAGCACATCGGTGCGTTTAAGTTTTTGCATGGCACCCAATGCCATTGCTTTTAGGGTAGGTATAGCTATCAGTGGTTTATCTAAAGCATAACAAAGCCCTTTTGCTGTGGCGGTACCAATACGCAGGCCTGTATAAGAACCGGGTCCGGTGCCAATAGCAATAGCATCTAACGATGATAGTGATATAGAAGTGTTCTTAACTAATTTTTCAATGAATCCTGTAGTTTTTTCGGCATGTACAAGGCCATCGTTGGTTTCTTCGCCGGCAATAACAATTCCATCTTTTGCAAGTGCAACCGAACAGGCCGAAGTGGCTGTTTCAATATTAAGGATTAGGGTCATAAGTTTTTAAGGTTCATAAAGTTTTTAAAGTTAGTTGATTCTTTACTTTATAAACTTTCCGCTTTATGAACTTTCTACTATTTGTTGTCTGACGTAAACACGTCGAGCTTATCAGTTTTCTGAACCGCCATGCCATCCTTCAACGCACTCGATATGGCAGAGTAAGGGGCATTGACAACTTCGTCGCCATCTTTAATGCCGTTCTTTATTTCAATGTAGTTGGCATCCTGTATACCTGTGGTAACAGTAACCTGCTTTACTTTATTCGTGTTATACATAAAAACACATTCCATAATGGTGTCTTTTTTTTCTGTAACACTTGTTTTCTTGCTGTCTTTTTTATCATCCTTGCTGTCATCTTTTTTACTCGCCGACGAAACCTTGCCGGTATCTTTAGGATTACGGGTAGTAACGGCTTCAATAGGGACTGTAAGAACATGGTTCGCAAATTTTACTTCAATTTCTGATGTGCACGACATGCCCGGTTTAAAAGGAGAATCGTTTGTTCCGGCAGGCATAAGGTCGGTATAGGAAGAAGCGAGGATATGTATTTTAACCAAAAAGTTGGTTACCTGGTCAACAGTAGATGTACCGTTTGCAGACACATTGGCTGAGTTAGATACTTCGCTTACAATGCCTTTAAACTTGCGATTCAGGAAAGCATCAACCGACATATAGGCCGTATCACCTGCTTTTACGTTTACAATATCATTTTCATTTACGTTCACATCGCTTTCCATGTTCGAAAGGTCAGCCACGCTCATCATTACAGTACCGGCCATAGTAGCAGTACCAACCACACGTTCGCCTTGCTTAACAGTCAGACCAACAACAACACCATCAATAGGCGAAAAGATGGTTGTTTTTACCAGGTTATCATGTGCTTCGTTCATGGTTGCTTCAGCGCTTTGCGAATTATACTTAGCAGCATCAATATTATCCTGTGCAGCCTTTAAATTGGCTTCTGCACTACCGAATGCTGCTTTTGAAGCATCAAGATCAGCTTGTGCAATGGCGCCCTGGGTAAATAGTTTTTTATTGCGGTCGTAAATGTTTTTCTGGTTATCGTATTGCGATTGTGAACTCGACAATTGTGCTTCGGCATTGGTAATGGCCGATTTACTACTGTTATAGGCTGCCTGTGCCTGATCGAATGCTGAACGGTAAGTATCGGGAAATATTTTAGCAAGCAGGTCTCCCTTCTTCACACGCTGTCCTTCATGCACAGGTAGTTCCACAATTTCGCCTGATACGTCAGGGCTTATTTTTACAATAGTAGTAGGCTGTATATTTCCGTCGCTCGAAACTGTTTCTATAATATTACGGTATTGGGCTTTTTCGGTAGTTACCTTTATAGTTCCCCCGCCTGAGCATGATTTCAGCATTATTACCAGGAATAATGCCGCACATCCGCTTACTATGTATAAAAGAATTTTTTTCATGTCTATAGTTTCAAAGGTTTGCCTTCGTAGTAATCGAGGACTTTAACTTTAAATATGTAATTGTATTTAGCCTGCAACAGATCTGACTCAGCTTTGGTAAGGTTGGTCTTTGCCGTATTGTAATCAAGTGCCGTGGCCATGCCCACATCGAATTTTGTTTTGGTATAGCTGAATGCTTCCTGTAATGATGCAACTGCTTTTTCAGTGGCATGGTATTTTTTTAAAGCCCCCAATGCATCAGCATACGCCTGCTGAATATTCTTGCGCAGGTTTATTTCGCTGGTCTCGTAATTGTAATAGTTGTTCAGCGCAGTAAGCTTGGCATTGCGGTAAGCCATATTGCTCTGCAGTCCATTAAATATGGGTATGTTCAACCTGAAGCCAAATGATTTATTAAAGTTCTCATTAAGCTGCTGAGCCCAGGGTGTTACACCGCCTTCCTGCACCGAAGGTACCTTAGCTATTATGGGCGATGCGCCTACATAACCAAGTGTATCGTTATTATATACAGTAGATGACTGTTTGTTAGCTCCCGAATAACCGGTACCCAGTGTGGCATTAAAAGTAAGCTTAGGGTATAATGCTCCTTCAGCAACTTGTTTTGCATCTTCCGAACTTTTCCACTTCATTTCGGCGCTGTGTATATCGGGCATGCCTGTAATTGCTTTGTAATAAACCTGCTCAGGGCCGTCAATGGCAGGGTTAGCAGGTATTTGTATATCGGGTTTTACAATTTTAAAAAGCTGTATCGAATCAACATCTAAAAGCTGTGCCAGGCTTAACATGGCCAGGTCGAGCTGGTTTTGTGCATTTATCTGTGTTACATCGTCATTGGCTTCCTGTGCTTGCACATCAAGCAGGTTACTTCGGGCAAGGCTTCCGGCGGTCACCAGGTTCTGGGTGCGTTCCACCTGTTGAAGGGTTACTTCGTGCTGGTTTTTTGCTTCTTCCAATAGCTCCTGGTCGAGCAATACCTGTAAATATCCCGATGCAATATTCAGGGCAATATTGTTCTTGCTTACCTCAACATCATACTTGCTTGCAGTATATGCAGCCTGGTTTTGTTTTACTGTATTTATATTTTGTTCTCCGCCAAAAATTGTGAAGGAACTGCTCACATAAAAGTCCTGCGATAATACTTCACTTGTGGCAAACGTATTGGTAAAAGGGTCAATGGTGCGGCCAAAGTTATAAGTGTTAGAGGCATATCCATTTACATTAGGATATATATTGGCCTTACTGCCGGTAACATTATTCTTTGCAATATCGCTGCTAACCTGTGCCTGTTTTATAGTTAAGTTATGCTGCCATGCGTAGCTAATACATTGGCTGAGCGACCATGGCTGGCCAAGCACCATATTGCTATCATTCTGCGCATTAGTAATGGTGCAGAAAAGTATAGCTGCTACAAAGAAAACCGGTTTTTTATGGAGAATTTTAAGCACAATTTGTTGAAAGGAAGGCAAATATAGCAAATTAGTCAAA
>JABCZW010000031.1 GCA_013289475.1 Bacteroidota bacterium | reverse complement strand
ACATTGCTTCCAAAGATGGTTTGTCAAGCAATTTTTGCCAGTGCCTGAGTATTGACTACAAGGGCAAAATGTTTATCGTTTTTATATACGTTAAGTCCACCGGTGCTGCCTACCCAAACCGTATTGTCTTTTGTCAGCAAAATATTGTTTATTGAGCTTCCATCCATTTGTGGAATTCTGTGATAAACTATCGAGTCGTTTTGATGAATAGTAACAAGTTGATTACTTTGTTCTGATGAGGTCCAAATAGTTCCATCGTTTGAAACCGATAGCATTTTAATTTTATCGCCGGGTAATCCATTGGTTGAATTATATGTTTTAAACGACATTGAGTTTATGTAATATATTCCTCCGTTTAAGGTTGTAAACCAGGTGCCGCCTTCTTTATCTTCAATAACCGAGGTAACGCATTTTGAGCCAATTACCCTTGGTAAATGCCTGTCGGTAAAAACACCATCTTTAAAATACCTGGGCATTTTTTCGCCCGATAACCATAGGTTTTGTTCATTATCAATATTAATGTTCAGTAAGTATTCATTATTTAAATTCCTGAATAAAGATATAGTTGAAAGAGATGTATCAATAAAGGCAAGTGTAGTATTAAATGAAGCGGCTATTTTTCCGTTTTTCAATAAAATGGCACGGTCATGCACTTCAATCTTTTGTGGTGCTTTTAAAGTCTTGGTATTTGCTTTTTTTAAATATGGGGCATTCGGGGTAATAGTGTATAAAATTAATGTACGATCATCGGAGCTGTCGTGTGGCGTTGATCCTGAAAAAGTATTGCCAATTAAAGGAGGGCCTCCTCTGGGCATTACAATATAAAAAATATTAACGGGTATAGGAATAAGTATAAAGGATATGGGGTTATGGAGGTTTATTTTAATAATACCACGCATACTGCCGGGAAACGATAGATAAATATTATCGGAAGTATCTACAGATATAGATACTGTCATTAGTGCTTTAATGAAATTGCTAAGACTGTCGTTTACGGGCAGCCGGTAAATAGAATCGTGGTAATAATAGCTAAGCTTACCTGATAATGATTTAAACCATATACGCCCTTTATAGTCTTCCTGGCACTCAAATACAGTATTATCGGCCAGGCCATCGTTCGTGTTAAAGGTTTTAAATTGGTATCCGTCAAAACGGCACACCCCCTTATCAGTGGCAAACCACATAAATCCTTTTGAATCTTGCATAGCATTATATACCTCTGAACTGGGCAGGCCATCTTTAACACCATAGTTCCTGTATTCGGCATACTGCCCAAAGACGCAGGTGCTCAAGGCAAAGCAAAACAGGGCTATCAGGAGCCCCTGGGGGGGATAAAAAGCATGTTGCTTCTGAATCATTACCGCTAAATTAATGGCTAATTTGAAACCATGCCGATTAATGTATTTGTGCTTTTAATATAAACCTGTTGCATATTTGCCAAGATGTGCTATTTTTGCAGCCTCTTTTTAAAAAGTAACATTCCTCGATAGCTCAGTTGGTTAGAGCATCTGACTGTTAATCAGAGGGTCACTGGTTCAAGTCCAGTTCGAGGAGCACTCAGAAAAAGCCGATTAATTCGGCTTTTTTCTTTTTCCGTAGCCTTCTATTCTGCCTGTTTTTAATATTGCTATTGTGTACGGGTACTGCTTAAATTATATTTTAGTGCAAAAAATTACATCAAAATGAATAATAAGGCCGAGATCAATGAAATTTCAATTTCTTACCTGGAACTAAGAAAAGCTATAGGTTTTCTCGGAGTTGCTTTTCCTGTTGCGCTTTTAACAGGCTCTTGTCTAATGGGGTATTGCTCGCCATGGCAAAGTTCAATAAGTTGTTATTATCATACTATAATGCGTAATGTTTTTGAAGGTGTGTTATGGATATTTGCCATTTTTCTTATGTTCTACCGTTATGAGAAAAAAGATAACATCGCCACTACAATTGCCGGTATTTGTGCCTTAGGTGTTGCTTCATGCCCAACCTATATTTGCGATTGCGCTACTTGCGGCAATCCGGGTTACGAGAACCACACAGTGGGTTATTTCCATTTTGCATTTGCAGCAACATTTTTTGTTCTGCTATCTTATATATCACTCTGCTTATTTACTAAAACCGATAAAACAAAAACACCAACTCCGCAAAAACTGAAAAGGAATAAAGTGTACAAGACTTGTGGTATTATTATGCTGGTATGCATTGTATTAATTGCCGTTTATTGTTTCCTGTTCCAAAAGCAATATCCCTATTTAGAGAAAGCCCGGCCAATTTTCTGCCTCGAAACCATTTCACTTTGGGCCTTCGGCACATCGTGGCTTATTAAAGGCGAGTTTATGTTGAAGGATAAATAGACTTTATTGCTGGTATTTTTCATTAGAAACAATAACCAAGGTTTAAACCTATAATTTTATCTCCCAGCCACCAACCAGTATTACTGGTATTATTGTTATTGCTTAAATAAGGTGGTGACGAGCCGGTCGCATACACTACATTACTAAAATTTTGTTTTTCAGTTCCATATACCGGTATACCGAATATTGCCTCAAGGAAAATTTCCCCTTTCCATAAATGATAACTTCCTCCTAAAGTAAAATGCCCATTAAAACTGCTATTTGTCCAAGTTTTAGTATAGCTGATAAGAGCATTTCCGGGGGAATACCAAGATTCACTATAAGAATTATATCCATAGCCAGCACCTAATTCCATATATAATGCAGCGCTACTAAGCTGATAATCTCCCAAGATATTATATGTTGCTGTTAGGTTTGCCCATATATGTGATTTTGGGGTGTAACTATAAGATGATTGATATAAATCTGTGCCACCCCGAGGTGGAGGGCTAAAGGCTCCTATTGCTTTAATACCCAATCCAAGTTTGGAATTTATAAGATAATCAAGTTTTAGACTACCTCCATAGCCGCCCCATTCAGTTACATCTAGGCTAGGATACCCAAATACACCTATACCAAGAGCATATTTTTTAGCATGACTATGGCTTTTAGAACTATCGGATTGTTTTGCAGCGATACTGTCTTGGGCAACCGATATATTTACTCTCAAAAATATTATTGTAACTAATGTTAACGTGGTCTTCACTTAGTGTTTGCGTTATAGTAATTATCTACTGCTCATGCTTTTCATTCACAATAATATTGGTAGGCATAAAGTAAATGGCAGGTATAAGTACGAATATGGCAATTGATATATATACCGATATGTATCCTCCAAAAATGGATATGAAGTAAAGCGTTACACTGCCCATCAGTTTTCTTCTCTGCTTCTTCCTTAGTTCTACCGAAAGGCCATCAATAAATAAGTGATGGTTTTTGTTTACATACTCGCGCATCAGCAAAAATGCAAAGGCACACATAAACATGGCAAAGCCATATAAGGCCGTTATTTCGGGGCGATGAAAGTTTTGCCCCAGCAGGTTAGTAGGTATAGGTATTATGCTCATCCAGAAGAGCAGGTGTAGGTTATGCCACAACAGGGTGCGGTCGGCATGTTTTAGCTGCCTTATAAATTGGTGATGGTTTACCCAAAGCACCCCAATCATTACAAAGCTTAGCAGGTAGGCTATAAGCGGCTGAAGCATGGGGTACACTTTATCCCATATGGCATCGGTATTGGCGGTAGCATCAATCGATGGTATCTTTATCTGGAACACCATCAGGGTAATAATAATGGCAATTACTCCGTCGCTGAATGCTTCTATGCGGTTAAGTGTTATGGGTATGCTTTTGCCTTTCATCTATTGTTTGTATGTTGTATATTACAAAGTTAAAATTAATAACCAGCTGATTTTTACTTTACTATGTGGTTAACTATAACCCCTTATATTTGCACAAAATTTAAAACATGAGTTTATTAATAGTAGGCACAGTAGCCTTTGATAGTATTAAAACACCTTTCGGTAAGATTGATAAAACCGTTGGTGGAGCGGCTACATATATTGCCTTAAGCGCCTCATATTTTACTAAAAAATCAGGCATAGTATCGGTTGTGGGTGAAGATTTTCCTGAAGCCACTATTAAAGAATTTAACCGCCGTGGCGTAGATACTTCGGGTATCGAAGTAGTTAAGGGCGGCAAGTCGTTCTATTGGTCGGGTTCTTACCATACCGATATGAATACGCGCGATACATTGGTTACTGATTTGAACGTATTGGCCGATTTTAACCCGGTTGTTCCTCCTGCATATTTAAACGCCGACTTTTTAATGCTCGGCAACCTTACACCTATAGTACAACAAAAGGTAATGCAGCAAATGGCTAAAAGGCCTAAGCTTATTGTTATGGACACCATGAACTTTTGGATGGAGATAATGCCAAAGGAGCTTGCTGAAACCATTGCTATGGTTGATGTGCTTACCATTAACGATGCCGAAGCACGCCAGCTCTCAGGCGAATATTCACTGGTAAAGGCAGCACAAAAAATATTGGGCATGGGGCCCAAGTTCCTTATTATTAAAAAAGGCGAACACGGTGCATTATTGTTCAATAAAGAACAGGTGTTCTTTGCTCCTGCACTTCCACTTGAAGATGTATTTGACCCTACCGGTGCAGGCGACAGCTTTGCAGGTGGCTTTATAGGCTTCCTCGATAAATCGAAGGACATATCGTTCGATAATATGAAACGTGCCATCATCTTTGGCTCTGCCATTGCTTCATTCTGTGTCGAGAAGTTTGGTATCGAAAGGCTGCTCGAGCTTACCGACGAAGAAGTAGAAGAACGTGTACAGGAATTCATTGACCTGGTACAGTTCGATATTTCGTTGGTGTAGTTTCTCATTATCATGCTGAGTACCTTAATATCCCCCTCTGGAGGGGGTAGGGGGAGGAATACATTATTAAATTTCTGGGTTGACACTTTTTGCACTCCCAAAACCATAAATCATTGATTATCAAACCGTGTTTTCTGAAAACAACCTTAAATCTGTCAACCCGTGTCAACCCGTTAGCTTTACTGTGCTCTTAATTATTAATTGAACACGAAGTGTCGTTTTATGTCGTTTTGTGGCGTAAAAAGCTTCCTTTTCATTCTGTGTTGCTGAATTGAGATTTATTTTAACAAATTTACATAATATATTTATTATATGTAATAAAATGATAAATAAATTATCAACAACCCAAAGAAAATCTTATATTTATTCTATGAAAAAAATATTACTAATAATATTTGCCTTACAGGTTTATACAATTAATGCCCAATCCTGGAGCACTTTTGAAGGGGGCTTAGGTCTCGATCCTGTCAACGCATTAATAATGTACAATGGTAATCTTATTATTGGCGGCGGTGCCGGTGGTATTCAGCAATGGGATGGAAGTGCGTGGAGTTCACTGGGCACCGGAGTTAATGGGATTGTTGATGCCTTAGTTATTTATAATGGTAATTTAATAGCAGGCGGCCAGTTTACCACGGCCGGAGGGATACCTGCCAATAACATAGCTATGTGGAATGGATCTGCATGGTCTGTGATTGGGAAAGGTGTTAGCGGCTCCGTTTCCATAATATCGCCGGGCGTAAATGCTTTATGTGTATATAATGATAGCCTTTTTGCTGCCGGGTATTTTGATTCGGCCGGAGGTAAGCGCGCAAGAAATATAGCCGAATGGAACGGAAGCAATTGGGTTGCATTAGGGCATGGTGTTGATAGTACGGTATATGCCCTTGCCGTTTATGATAGTACTGTATTTGCAGGAGGGCAGTTCGATTCGGCCGGTACTGTACGTGCTAATATTTTAGCAGAGTGGAATGGCACTTCATGGTCGGCAAATTCACTTGGCGGAAGCCAGGTAGAAGCGTTAACCGTTTATAATAATAATCTTGTTGCCTGTGGAATGTTACTTCCGGGTAATATAGCAAAATGGAATGGCAGTACATGGACAGCATTTGGCAGTGGTATTTCGGGAGGTATGCATAATGTAGAGTCATTAACTACTTATAGCGGTAATCTTATTGCCGGAGGAATGTTTAAAAATGCAGGAGGCATTTCAGCAAATGGAGTTGCGCAATGGAATGGAAGCAGTTGGGATTCTTTAGGCGGTGGCTTAGATGGAGGACCTAATGTAATTGGTGTTGAATCATTAATAGAATATGATGGTCTGCTTATTGCCGGTGGTGAAATATCAGTCCCCGGTGGTCCTCCATGTGGTATTGCTCAATGGGGTATCTTAACAGGTTTTAATGAGTTAAAAGTTGAAAGTGAAAAGGTAAAAGTTTACCCTAACCCGAGCAACGGAATATTTTCCGTTGAGTTAAAAGGTAATAGTGATAAGTTTAAAGTTGAAGTTTATAATATTTTTGGCGAGAAAGTTATTTCGCAATTCACAATTGACCATTCACCATTCACCATTAATTTGAGCTCTCAGCCTAAAGGCATTTACTTGTATCGGGTTACTTCTGAAAGAGGCGAATCAATTTTTTCCGGGAAATTAGTTATTCAATAAATGCTTCTTATTAAATACCGTTTAAAATTAACTTACTCGATTTTTTGAGTATAGTAATTATTTATATTTGTTGGTATTACACAATAAAGCCTCCTGAATCTAAAACAGCGTTCCGGCAATAAATTAACCGCACCACCATGTTGCAAAAGCTTTTAGACAAGTTTAAAGTTTCTACCAAGCTTATATTTTTAGTTGTTATTCTATGTTCACTCATAATCACTATTGGGGCATACGGCCTGTTCCAGTTGAATAAAATGAACAATACTACCCAGGATATATATGCCAATAGGGTTACACCAATGGAGCAACTGATCAATATCCGTTACGCGTATGCAAGGAATATTGTTTTTACATTACAGGAACTTAAAAATAATGCGGTTACCCTTTCGGATGCGCAGGAAAGGATGAAAAAGGCGGATACTGATATTACACGTTACTGGCAAGCGTATAAACTTACTTACCTTACACCGGAAGAAGCAGAGTTGGTAAAATCGGCGGAAGTAGTTATGCATAGAGCTGACTCGGCAATTGCGTTAGAAAGGGCAAAGCTGAACCAACCGGGTACAGCCAACTTTAAGAATATTGAAACAGAAGGATTATTCAGAACAATTTACCCGGTAGTAGATAAATTGAATGCATTGCTGGAAATACAGGTATCTGTCAGCAAAGATCTATTGGAAAGCAATAACCAGGAATACCATACTACCCGGAAGAAATTTTATATGCTAATTGCTGCAGCATTAATTTTCGGTTTTATACTGTTTCTTGCCATTTTGTTTGATACTAAACGATTGATAAAAAACCTGCAAAGCAGTTATGTTGAAGTTAAAGAATTATCTGAAAAAACTATTTCACAGGAAAGAGAAAAGCAGGAAATTTTATCACAGCAAAAAGAAAAATTAGAGGTACAGGTTGCTGAGCGTACCAGGGATATTTTAGAGCAGAAAAAGGTTATTGAGGAGCAAAAGCAGGTGGTGGAAGAAAAGAACAATGACATAACAAGCAGTATTACCTATGCTAAACGTTTGCAGGATGCCATTTTACCGCCCATGAGTTTAATAAAACAATACCTGCCCGAATCATTTGTGCTGTATAAGCCAAAAGATATTGTGGCTGGCGATTTTTACTGGATGGAACGGGCAGGCGACAATATTTTAATTGCAGCAGCCGATTGCACTGGGCATGGAGTACCGGGTGCATTAGTAAGCGTGGTATGTTCGAATGCATTAAACCGAACCGTTAAAGAGTTTAAGATAACAGAGCCGGGTAAGATACTTGATAAAGTACGTGAACTGGTGCTTGAAACCTTTGAGAAAAGTGAAGATAATGTTCAGGATGGAATGGATATTTCGTTGTGTTGCCTGAATACAAAAACGAATGAAATACAATGGAGTGGCGCTTACAATTCACTTTGGTATATCCATAAGGGAGAAATGAATGAATTGCCTGCCGATAAACAACCAATTGGCAAGCATGACAAACCGGAACCTTTTAATACCCATAATTTGAATTTGCATAAAGGAGATACTTTATATCTTTTCACAGATGGTTATGCCGACCAGTTTGGCGGCCCAAGAGGAAAGAAATTTAAATACAAGCAATTACAGGAGCTTTTGTTGGCTAATGCGGGTAAGCCCATGGATGAGCAGAGTAAAGAAGTGGAAATTACATTAGAAGGATGGAAAGGTAGCCTTGAACAAGTGGACGATATACTTGTGATAGGTATAAGGGTTTAGGATAAGCAAAATTTGAAACTTTACTATAATAACCATCCCTGGTAGTGGCCCAAGGCTAATCACTAACGACTTTCAACTGATATATTAATGCGCCACGCTAAATTTGCCGCTCTTAATCACCTTGCCCTGGTTCTGTAATACAATATCGTAAATGTAGTTTCCTGCCGGCCAGGTCGAAACATCTAAATCGAGCATATTGGTTTCACTCAAGCCGTATACAAAAAGCTGTTGCCCGGTAATAGCATAAATTTTAATAAGCGTTATAGTTTGCGGGGCATGGCTAAACTGAAATTTAATATTCTCATTAGCAGGTTGCGGGAATATTTTCAAGCCATCTGCCAGGGATGCGCTATTTATTTCATTTATACCTGCCGGTAAAATAATGGCACAGCTTATTACAGGGTGTATTTCATTCCAGCAATGCACCGAATCGTATATAAAAGGCCCCTTAATTCTTACATGTTCGCCTGTGTTTGGCAGGTATACAGTATCATTAAATCCATTGCAGGCAGCTTTTTCAACTGCGCCATCGGTACCGGCATCGGTAGGGGTTCCTTTACATATTTCCTCCACGTTCAGGCAGGTAGGGCAGGCAAATGTAGAATCGAGGCCATAACATGTTTTTTGAAATGCCTCGGTGCGGTATTTTACCATCCACTGAAATGCTGAATCAGGCGCTGCATAAATATGATAATCGCCATCACCGGTAAACAATGGTGGATCAAGCAGGTCAATTGTACCATCGAAAGTAGCACAGCTATCGTAAACCTTTAGCCTTTGGTTGTAATAAGTATGGTGCCAGTAGGCAGTATCGCATAACTGGCCAAAAGCGCCCGATGCCGAAATAAGAAGAAAAAGAAGGATATGTAGATTTTTTTTCACGACAGCAAAAATTAAATAATGGGGTTGTTAAATAATATTCCAAAATGCAGGTGCAATTTTACGGTGCTAACCCCGATAAGCAGTTTTGCAAATTGTTACTAAATCATTACATTAACTGCTAAGTAGTTTTACCTATTTGGTAATAAATAATCTGCATGGAAGAAGTAGGAAAACTGAACCTTTTGCCTTAAGAGGTGTATAAAAACAATATATTGCCAAACATTTCGTTTTTATAGTAATCGCTCTCTATGCTAAAAGCCTACTCCATAGCCTTAAAGTATTTATTCCTTTCCGGCTTAATTTTCTTGTTTTCCCAAAACAGTTTTGGCCAAACTACTATAAAAGGCAATGTAAAAGACAGCCTTAATGCCCCAATACCTTTTGCTGCCATAGGTTTGTTTAATGCAAAAGATAGCTCGCTTGTAAAAGGTGCGCTTTGTAATGATTCAGGCGCTTATGTGTTTGATAATATTAAACCCGGTGCATATATAATAAAGGTTGAAGTTGTGGGCTATGTTCAGCAATTCAGTTCAATTATAAAAGCAGAAAGTGGGAGCCTTACTGTTCCGGATATGCAAATGAAAAACTCGGGCAATAATTTAAAAGGGGTAAGGATAGTATCTGATAAACCTTTTATAGAACACCAGGCCGGTAAAATAATTTTTAATGTTGCCGGCAGTGTGGTATCATCGGGTAAAAATGCCTTAGAGGTATTGAACGATTTGCCCGGGGTAACTACCGACGATAATGCCAATATAACAGTACATGGCAAAGGTAGTGTGCTGGTGCTGGTAGATGAGAAGCCAGTTTACATGGACCTTGCTGTATACCTAAAAACCATTGATGCAAGCCAGATAGATAAGATAGAGGTTATCACTAATCCATCTGCTAAGTACGAGGCATCGGGCAAAGCTGTAATAAATATTGTACTTAAAAAGGATAAGAATCTTGGCCTTAACGGGCAGTTTACAACCAATTACCGCCAGTGGCTTTATGCCGGCTTCAACGAGAATGTGAATATTAATTACCGAACAAAAAAATGGAACTTTTTTGTCAATGCCGGTGTTAATATTTTTCACAATATAGAGACCCAAACAGTTAACGAAACTGTTACAGGCGCTAATGGCGCACAGGTAATGTTTAACGAAAATTCGCCTATGGTTACACAGGGTGTAACAGGTAATAGTACAGCAGGTATAGATTTTATGCCCGATAGCAGGCAAACTATTACCCTTTCTGTCGACGGATTTTCTTTTTTAAAGACCGATAAGGCAAAAGTGAATAATACCACTATTATGCACGGTCAAAATACTGCGGTCGATTCAAGTTTATACAATCCTTCGGTTACCAACTATAATAAAACGCAGTTTGTTTATAGTATCGATTACAAGTTTAAAATCGATACCGATGGTAATGAACTTTCTGCAAGTCTTGGCTACCTGCCCTTCAGGAGTTCAAATTCAATACAAAGCCCCATTTATTATTATAACAGCGAGGGAGATGGAATGCGCCCGCAAACATTATATACTGCATACGAACCTGCCATAATAAATGTATGGCATTCACAAATTGACTTTACTCATCCCTTTAATAAAAAGAGTAAGCTCGATATAGGGGTAGAGGAGCAAAATGCCGATAACGATAACAACGCCCAGTTTTATAATGTAGTACAAGGCGTATCAACTATAGATACTACCCGGACGAACCACTTTATTTTTAAAGAGAATGTTTTGGCAGGGTATGTAAACTATTACCGCAAGCTGAGCGAGAAGTTTGATTTCCAGGTAGGGGTTAGGGCGGAGCAAACAAATGATAATGGAATACAATATATACACGATACTTCGTTTACGCGCAATTACTTCAACCTTTTCCCCAGTGCTGCCGTTAACTGGAAGGTGAATGATGCCAATTCGTTTTCGGTATCATATTCACGCCGTGTAGACAGGCCCAACTACGATGACCTGAACCCCTTCATAACGCTGCTGAGTCCATATACCTATTCGGGAGGAAATATTAACCTGTTGCCACAGTTTACCGATAACTACGAGCTCGACTATAACCTGGGCGATGTTATTAATGCCACATTCGGTTATATTAACTTCAGCAATGTTATCAGCCAGGGGACATATCAAAAAGGTTCGGGCTTTGCAACATATACAACACCCATAAATATCAGTGGCTACAATCCTTATTATTTTCTGCTTACTTCAACACTACGCCCTGCACGGTGGTGGACATCTATCAATACATTTTACAGTTACCACGACCATTATTTTGGCACCTTTAACGGCAGTGAAATCAATAATTCAAATTTTTCATACCAGTTTCAGAGCAACAACATGTTTAACTTCAAGCATGGCTGGAAAGCACAAATAGCTTACTGGTATCATTCATCGAACCTTAACGGGGTGGAGTTTGTATCTCCGCTTTCAGACCTCGATATTGGCATAGGAAAACATTTCGATAATGATAAATTTATCATTAACCTTAATGTTACCGATGTGTTCGCAACGCAGGTGGTTGTTCTTTACCAAAGTATCCCCGGCCTTACTATGACACAAACCAGTTACCAGGATGACCGTAAGGTACGCCTGAGCCTGACATGGAAATTCGGTAAATCGCAATACCACAGGCAGGAAGATAATAAGTTGAATATACCCTTGAAGGGAGGGAAGCAATAGCATTATTCTTTATATAGAATGATCTATATTTTAAAAGTCAAGCCTCCTTCAGCCGCATAAGGTGCACCAATTCCAAATTCAAAATGGATGCCAGCGTTTTTCGTGAAATACTCATGAAATCCCAATAAAATTTGAACGGATGGAGTAAAAGAATTGGTTATCGTAGTATGGGCAGTTGCGTATCCTGTGGTCGGTATATAATCATAAATATTCCAATCGGAGAAACCAATGTGAAAGCCCCAATAAAGGTCAGATAGTTTATTGATTTGTATAAAATATAAATGCCGGTATGCAACATTTAATCTCATTGTTCGGGTGGTAGCAATGTAATTGTAATTTGGGCTTAGGTTCATGCTTTGGTCATCAACGCCCCACCATTGTTGGAAAGCAATACCAATACCTCCGGTTGCTTTGTTGTTGCCATAATCCAAACAAAAATTTATTGCAGGTGTTAGGGCAGTAGCTCCCAGGAAATTTGAGTACTGTGGGACAATATTATCCAGCAGCGTTATTAAATTATACCCAATACCGGCATTGATATAAAGATTCTTTTTATTTGGAGCGCTCACTGAATCTTTTTGCCCAAACCCCACAAATGGTAATGCAAGCAGCAAAAAAATAATTATGGTTTTTATTTTCATTTGGTGTGAGTGGTAAATGAAAAAACTTACTCCATTTCAATAAGCACCTGGTTTTTTTCAACCGCCGTGCCTTTGGTGGCGTGCACTTTTTTTACAATTGCTTGTGCCTGTGCTTTTATAATGTTCTCCATTTTCATGGCTTCAAGCACCAATAGGGCGTCGCCTTTGTTTACGGTATCGCCAACCTTTACTTTAATTTCTATGACCAAGCCCGGCATTGGGGCTTTTATGTGCATTACTTTATGTTGCTTGGCACCAATGCCAAGTCTTTCTAATAACTCGTCGGTTTCGTCCTTTAATTTCACTTCATAACGGCTGTTATTCACCTTTAGCGTCACCACCTTATCATCTTCATTATAGCCAATAAATTCAGCATTGTAGGAGCGTGAATTATATATAATATGGAACGCACCTTTACGCGGCTCATATACATCTAATACCAACGATTTGCCATTAACATCAAATGTTAAAGGTTCTTTGGCTTTTTCAATTATGGTATAATCTTTATTGTTAACGGTTGCCTTCATACAACAAATGTAGAGAATTTAAAAGAACACTAATCAGGCTGGTAAATCACCATCATAACTGTCCTGATATGCGATTTGTGTTAACTTACGTTAATTCGGTCAGTGGTAGGGCTTTTTTTAGCATATTTGACGTTCCAAAAACATAATTATGCAGAAAAAGTACATGTTTTTTATTGCCGCATCAATTTACCTGGTTGCTTGTGGCGGTGGCGATAAAACCACTAAAAAACCGGGTACTGCTACAACCGTAGCGCCTGCCAAACATGTAAACTTCGATTCTATTGCTGCAGCTGCTCCGCAAAAAACAGAACCTGATACTGCCATTAAAGTTGCTAACGTAAACTATCAATATACTGCGCCTGTTATTAACCAGCTAATACATACCAAGCTGGAGGTAAGTTTCGACTGGAAGAAGAAATACCTGTATGGTAAAGCCACTATAGATCTGAGGCCATATTATTATCCTACCGATACATTGGTGCTCGATGCCAAAGGGTTGGAGATACATGAAGTGAGTATGTTAAAGGGTAAAGAAAAAACAACCTTAAAATATACTTATGCCGATGGCAAGCAATTGCACATTAAACTTGGCAAATGGTATAAAAAGAATGAGCAGTATACGATATTTATTGATTATACATCGAAGCCTGAAGAGCTGAAAGACGAGCAGGGTGGAAGTGCTGCTATTACATCGCACAAGGGCCTTTTCTTTATAAACGCCAACGATTCAGATAAGCATAAGCCACGCGAAGTATGGACACAGGGCGAAACCGAAGATAACTCCTGCTGGTTCCCTACTATTGACAAGCCTAATCAGCGCATGACTGAAGAAATCTATATGACCATTGAAAAGGACTTTAAGACCCTTTCGAATGGTGCATTGCTGAGCTCGGTTGAAAATAAAGACGGCACCCGCACCGACCACTGGAGCATGGACATGAACATACCTCCTTACCTGGTTATGATGACTGCAGGCCCTTACGCTGTGGTGCACGATAGCTGGCATGGCAAAGAAGTAGACTATTACGTAGATAAGAAATACGAACCATACGCAAAAGATATTTTTGGCAATACGCCACAAATGATCGAATTCTTTTCGAAGGTGCTTAAGTTCCCTTACCCATGGAACAAGTACGACCAGGTTGTTGCACATGATTATGTATCGGGCGCTATGGAGAATACTACTGCAACTTTGTTAGGTGAGTTTTTGCAACATACCCGCAGGGAGTTGATAGATAATAAATTCGATAATGCTGAGGATGATGTTTCGCACGAGTTGTTTCACCATTGGTTTGGCGATTTGGTTACCTGCGAATCATGGTCGAACCTTACCCTGAATGAATCGTTTGCCAATTATAGCGAATACCTGTGGAGGCAATTCAAATATGGTAATGATGAAGCCGATGAATTAATGCAGAAGAACGGCGGCGAATACCTCAATAACACTCCTACCCAGCATAACCTTGTCGATTTTTATTTTAAAGACAGGGAAGATATGTTCGACCTTATATCATACAACAAAGGCGGTTGCATACTGCATATGTTACGCAATGTAGTTGGCGACAGTGCTTTCTTCGATGCTTTGCACCTGTACTTAGAAACCAATAAATTCAGTGCTGCTGAAACACCTCAGTTACGTTTAGCTTTCGAAAAGACTACCGGGCAGGACCTTACCTGGTTCTTTAATGAATGGTATTATAACAAAGGTTATCTGCAGTTAGAAACCAAACATTCGTACGATGCTACCAAACAACAAGTAACGCTGGAGGTAAACCAAATGCAGGATCTAAAAGAAAACCCTGTTTTTCAGATGCCGGTAGTTGTAGATGTGTATTACAACGGCACTAAGGAAAGCCATATGGTTACCTTGTCTAAGAACCGCGACAAGTTTGTTTTTAATTGCCCGGTTAAGCCTGACTGGGTTGACTTTGATGCACAAAAAATGCTGTTGTGCACCAAGAATGAAGATGTACATAACGATGAGCGTATTTTTGAATACAACCATTCCACCAAATACCTTGCCCGTTACGAAGCACTTCGTTCGCTTTCAAACCACCTTAGCAAACCCGGTGCCAGGGATGTGGTTATGAAAGCCCTGAGCGATAAATTCTGGTACTTAAGGCGCTATGCTATAAATAAATTATCCAGCGATACCCTGCCCGATTATAGGGCAATGCTTGTAAAAATGGCTGTAAATGATAGCTCATCATTGGTTAGGGCAGATGCAATTGGCATATTGGCTAAAAATTTCCCGCATGATGTATCTCTGTTGCCTATGTATAAAAATGCCCTTAACGACAGTTCATTTACTGTTGAAACCGAAGGGTTGAATGCTATTGCAGCGGTTGATAAACAAATGGCAATGAAGTACGCCAAGCAATTAGAGAAATCGGATGAAGTGGATCTGTTATTGGGTATTACCGGTGTTTACGCACAATATGGAAGCGATTCGAACAGCGATTTTTTTGTGAATACTGCCCAATATGTAACAGGGTTTGAACCTCAGATCTATTATGTGTCATATTATGGTTTGTTTTTAAAACAACGTTGTAGCGATAATGCCAACATAGCTAAAGGAGTTGATATAATAGGCAATATATATAAGGGCGGTAGTAACAAGCTTGCCAAGTTCTATGCGCGCAGTGCATTACAGCAAATAGTTGCACTATACCAGGATAAGGAAGGATCGTTGAATGAGCAAATTACAGGCTTGCAAAAGAATAGCCCGAATGACCCTGCTATAAAAGCCTTGCAGGCTAAGCTTGCCGATGATAAGGCAGCGGAGCAGCGTATAAACGATATTATAGAGTAGTATTGCATACTGAAGCATTTAACAATTTGAATAAAGAAAATTACGGCGATTCAATTTCTGTGCCTAAGGAAAAGGTATTCTTCCCTAATCTTGACGGGCTGAGGTTTTTTTGTTTTCTTTCGGTTTTCTTTTATCATAGTTTCTCTACCCATTATGCCAATATCAGTAGTAGTTCTGTTTATTGTTTTATTAAAGAAAGCTTATTTGTTAATGGTGATTTAGGCGTAAATTTTTTTTTTGTTCTCAGCGGGTTCCTGATTACATATTTACTGCTTAAAGAAAAAGAACTTACCGGTAAAATACACGTGGGGAAATTTTATTTACGTCGTATTTTCAGAATATGGCCACTGTATTATTTGTGTATTTTGTTTGGCTTTATTGCATTTCCTATTTTAAAACATGCATTTGGGCAAATACCTGATGAGCCTGCAAACCCCTGGTATTATATCGCCTTTTTAGGTAATTTCGATATGCTTAAGCACTTTCCGGATTGCTCGGGGTTATCTGTACTATGGTCTCTCGCAATAGAGGAACAGTTTTACCTGGTTTGGCCGATTTTGCTTTTTATAGTGCCGGTAAAGTATTATCCGTTTATATTTTATTCCGTAATAGCGGGTTCTTTTATATTTCGTTGCACTCTGTATCATAATCCTATGGCACAAGAAATACACACTTTTTCATGTATATCTGATATGGCAATGGGTGGACTGGCAGCCTATTATGCTTTTAGAAAAGGCAGGGTAATGACATTTATTAAAGAATTATCTAAATGGTCTATAGGAGGAATTTACCTGATGGCTATTGTATTGTATTTTTTTAGCCAGTATATTTTCGCTTCAGAATTTATGTCGCCCATGAAAAGGCTGGTAGTGGGTGTTGTTTTTGCCTTAATAATACTCGAGCAAAATTTTTCCGGTAAGTCACTTTTTAAAACGGGTAATAATAAAACAATCAGTAAACTGGGGCAATATACATATGGTTTATACTGCCTTCATATGTTTGGCATACTAATTACCGAAACTGTTTTAAATCAAATTGGATTTAATAATCACTTATGGCAGGTTTTGTTTATTGAAGGCACTTTATCGCTTGCTATTACGTTTACTATTGCATATATAAGCTATACATTTTTTGAAAGCCGTTTCCTCAGGCTGAAAAATAAATTCTCATATATTCTGCACTCTTAATGAGAAAGCTCCGGTTCAATTTCTGATTCATCAATTTTTTTGTTTTGTTTTTGTGAAAGGATAAATAAAACTGAAACGAAAAATGGTAAGTAAGCAATTTTGAATCTTGCCAATGCTCCAAAGTTGGTAGTAGTAAGCCCTACTGCAAATGCAAAAAATACCGAATAAGAAAAGCAAAAGAAAAGCAACGACTCTCTGTATAATCGCTTAAATATGCCAAATACTCCTGTTCTTATAAAAGCTAAAAGGGTAAGATATAATAAAAATGTGTTCTCTATTCCCGAAACCAGCATAACAGCATTGCCCGATTCCCATAAAAAAGGTCTGTAAGTGCCTGCCACAAAAGCTTTAGGGAAAATTTTAATGTAACCGGCAGTGGTTGGTTCAAACCCACCCAGGTCAAAAGAATGCCCTCCGTAATAATCCTGCTTAAGGTCATGCTCTGTTTCTAAAGCAGTTTTACTTATATTATCAACCGAAAACTTACCCATTCGGTCCCCCATGTTTTTTACAATAAAATATCCTCCTCCCAGGCAGGTAATTGCAGCTACAGGAATAATCATTATTTTAACTGCAGTGTTCTTTATTTTATATATCCTGTTCGAAAATATCCATATAAGACTGCCCGGTAACAGGGCAAGTATTATATAAGGCTTAATAGATAAGATAATTGCCCCGCATGTGATTAATATAATTATGTTCTGCACTATCTTTTGCCGAAGGAAAAATACAGAATAGACGCTGTAAACCACCCATCCTGTACAGGACAGGGTTATAGAGTCTTTTAATATGCCAGAGCCCCAGAATATTACCGACGGAAAACATAGAATAGCAATAAAAAACTGTTTTCTTAAGTGCGGGTAATATGCGCAAAATACTTTGAAAAGTTTCCATACCCCAAAAAAGGATACCCATGAAACCAATACAGTTGATAGCAGGTAGCCGCTAAATGAAAATATCATTAGTGGATTAATCAACCTGATAACCGAAAATGTTTGCGGGTTATAATACATGTAGGTCATCGGGTATCCTGTTCGGGAATTGAAAAGGAAATAATTTTCAACACTGCCGCCGCCAAATTCATTTTTTGCCCATGAAGAGAAGGAATCGAACATTAGGTTTTTCATTACCACTGCCGATTCATAATAGGTAGTGGTATCGCCACCCAGGTAATAATAAAAATAGACGAGAGAAAATATTATTCCGCCAAATATTTTAATGAACAGCGCTTTTTGGTAATACTCATAAATAGGGTCTTCCTGCTCTTTTTTCTTTTGGTGGAGATTAGATATGACGAATATTATAAACAGATAAAATGGTAGCCCAATCCACTCCCATACATGAATATACAGGTAACCGAAATTGGGTGAATATACCATTGAGTTTATTTAAATTACGCGCAAAGCTGAATTAGGCGCCTTTATCTATTTCAGCACAAAGCGCGTTGAAAATATCGTCAACTTCTCCCATGCCATTTACCTGCCTTAATTTGTTCTGGCTCTTATAGTAATGCTTTAAAGGAGATGTTTCGTTATTGTATACGTTCATCCGTTTATGAAATGTAGCCTCGTCCTGGTCGTCAACTCGGCCCGATGATTTTCCACGCAACGATATTCTGTGAAAGAGTTCTTTTTCGTTTACTTCAAGGGCAAGTGTCATGGTAATTGAAGTGGAGTGGGTAGCCATAAGCTTATCGAGCGATTCGGCCTGTGGTAAGGTACGCGGAAAGCCGTCGAATATAAAGCCGTTTCCCCCCATGTTCTTAACAATTTTAGCGTCAATCATGCCTATTACAATATTGTCGGAAACCAATACGCCTTTATCCATAAGCAGTTTAGCCTCTTTGCCAAGGGGTGTTTGTGCCGCTACTTCGGCGCGTAAAATATCGCCTGTTGAAAGATGAACGAGCTTATATTTTTCTATAAGCTTTGCCGATTGTGTGCCTTTGCCTGCTCCCGGAGGGCCGAATAAAATGATATTAAGCATATTGCTGGTAAATCTACTGTGCAAGTATACGTTTTTTATACCAAAAATCAGGGTTTTGTTTATCCTAAATCTTTTGAATTAACCCGTTTATAACGGGGTTTCCTTTAAGGGTTTTTACAGTAAAGTTATCCATGTAAAACTGCTTTCTGCCCTTGTTCCATATATATACTTTAAGATTAAGGTTGGGGTGACGCAGATCGGCATCCTGCAGTTTAAAAGCATGATAGGTTTTTACCCAGTTTTTTCTTAACGTATCGGGTATAAAACTGCTTACTTCGGTTGCATGCCAGCTTCCTTCAATTTGTTTTCCGTCCGATTCAAGGGCAGATACTATAAATACCTGTTTTAGCGTGTCGAGTGGGTAAAGCTCAACCGATATTTGTATTACGTCGTTTTGTCCCCAGGCCATATTGCCCAATGGGCAGGTATAATCGGGTGCAAACGGGTGTGCATTATCCATTTTGTAGGAATGGTTCTTTGAAAATGAAATGGTATCGCAAATAAACTTAGGGTCGGGTTGTGCCCAGTATGGCAAAGATCCTTCAAAGTTATTATGCGATTCGTAACTGTATAACTGGGGCTCATCATCTTTTATCCATTTTTTCGATAACAGCAAAAAACCTCCACCCGCCAGGTCCCACTTTTTTACCAGGTGCGGGTAGCGGTCAGTAATTATCTGTAACACATTCGGGTCGAATTCGGTAGTGTAGCCAAAAGCAAAGTATTGCTCTTTTTGCTGGTCCATAAAGCGTATAAGCCTGGTATAATTTGCTCCGTGTTCAACAGTGCAGCCAAATGCGGTTGTCCAGGTAAATGAAGTATCGGTATGGTTTTTATGTATGTAGTAATTTGATATGCTTTTATCAGAATCATCGGCTTGTATAATGCAATTGTATTTATCCTTACCCAGTGCCTTTACAAGCGAATCGTTAAGTAAAATGGGCTGTTGGTAGGCGGTATGGTAAAACAACGTATAGTGCCTGCGTGCTTTAGCCAGTGAATATATATTGACTGTGAAAATGAGAAGAAGTAATACAGGTACTGTCCTTAGCGGTAATTCGGCCAGCCAGCTAAACAGGCAAAACAGTAAAAAGGGGAAGCTGAAAATAAGCACAGGGAACTGCAGTACAGGGCCAATGGCAAAACCGTATAAATAACCAGCCACTATAGGGAGAATAAACCAGCTTAGTGAAATGAAGAAAAATCTTTTGTTCGAAAAACCTTTACTGAAAAGGTAATAAGCGCCAAATAATACCAGCAAAGCCACCAGCCCGCATACTGACCGGGAGAAATGAAATATGTAATAAATGTAATGCAATGGGAACCTATAGTCGGGTGGAATAGGGCTGCCTTCTATTGCAATTTTGTGAACCTGGTTGTATACTATATTCAGTTCAGGCAGGCATAAAACAAATATTAATGCGCCTGCAATAACATATTGCAGCCAATAGCCCTTTTTTACAAAGAACAGGCCAGTAGTGCCAACCAGGGCTGCAAATAGCATGCTGAAGTTGTGGTTGTATGCACACAGTGCACTGAACAATATAAAGAGCAAAATATTTATATAAAAACCTTTTTCGGGTGCAAATACAGCTTTGTTCCAGAAGTAGACCATGGCCAATACAAGTGCCAGGCCCAGGGAGTATGCATCCATTTGCTGGCTGTGAATAATAGGATATTGAAGTGATGCCATGTATGCAGCGCATAAAAGGCCTGTTGTGGTACTAAACCAACTTTGTCCTATTTTGTATATAAGATAAACCGATAATACACCACATACAATAAAAGGCAGCTTGAGCAGTAATGCATTTTGCCCAACCACCTTTGCCCAATAATAAACAAACACATGTACGCCTGTTGGGTAATAGCTAAGCAGGTGGCCGTCAGTCATTAGGTTTTTATTTAAAACCATAGCCAGCTCATCATGGCTCAATGGTAATTGTAATGGATGTATAAGCTTTAATATGGCTGCAATCAGCAATATAATTGTCAGCGGTATGTTCAGGGGCTTCTTATTCATTTTTATCAGGAGGCAAAAATATCATATAATTACTCTTATCCCGAATAAATTGTGACTTTTGTAACAAGCGAATAAAGATGGGAAAGCTTCTCAATATAATTGCTTCAATGGTTCCTTCTTCTGTAAAGAAGAAGGTCAGGAAAGTATTGTATAATAAACTTGCTGATGTTACTGTTAAGATTGGTAAGAATCACCGTTTTATTAACCTGGGTTTTGCCGGGCCAGAGAAAATGGCTTTGCAAGAAGGCGATGTAGCGGACAGGTATCATATTCAGCTTTATCATGAATTATTAAGGGGCGTTGATGTTGACAATAAAGATGTGTTAGAGATTGGTTGTGGCTTTGGCGGGGGCTGTTATTATTTATCGAATTATCATAAGCCCGCTTCTGTTATAGGAATAGACCTTTCGAACAGGAATATTGAACTGTGTAAGAAATTGAATTTGGCATTCAAGGTGAAATTTTATGAAATGGATGCTGAGAATATTAAACTTGAGAGTGAAAAGTTTGATGTTATTGTAAATCTTGAATCATCGAACAGTTACCCGGCCCGCGATACAAAGTTTTGCAGCGAAGTTGTGCGATTGCTTAAGCCAGGCGGGTATTTTGTGTATGGCGACTTATTCCCTGAGGCTAAATTCAAATCATTTGTAAGTTCACTAACAGCAAAAGGCATGGTTAAGCTTTCGGAAAGAGAAATTACCAATGGTGTAATGTCAGCGCGCAAATTAATGGATGTAGATTCAAGTATTGCCAATAAGCCCTTCTGGATACCCTCATCAATGTTCCACGATTTTATGGTTACCACAAAATCGAACGCATACAAAGGAATGGCTGATGGCGGGCTTCACTATAAGTTGTTTTTGTTTAAGAAATCGGCTGAGTTGTAGGGCTTTCTCTCGGTAGCAGTCGCCAATTAGCATTATCCCGAATAATTTATGATTTTTGCACCATGGCAGTTATCAATTCCATAGTATCGTGGCTTATGAAAAAGCGCATGCACCAGATAGAGCTCTTTATGCGCTATCCGTATGAGGTGCAGCAGGAATGGCTTTACCGTTTAATAGATACTGCAAAAGATACCGAGTGGGGCAGGAAGCACGATTACACCACGATACGCACCGAAGCTGAGTTTAAAAAGCGCGTACCCATCAGCGAGTACGAGGATTTAAAGCCTTCTATAGACAGGCTTAGAAAAGGCGAACAGGATATATTGTGGCCGGGCGAAATAAAATGGTTTGCCAAATCATCGGGTACTACCGGCGATAAAAGCAAGTTTATACCCGTGAGCCAGGAATCATTGGATGAATGCCACTTTAAAGGCGGTAAGGATATGCTTACCCTCTATTGTTACAATTTCCCCGATACCCATTTGTTCGATGGTAAAACATTGTCGCTGGGTGGCAGCCATAAGGAAGAAGAAGGCAACATATCTATACGTAACGGCGACCTGTCTGCTATATTAATGGAAAACCTGCCTTTGTGGGCCGAGTTCTTCCGTGCACCTGACCTTTCTATTGCGCTGATGAGCGAATGGGAGGAGAAGATGAACAAGATTGCAGGCGCTATTATGAATGAGAACATAACCGGCTTAAGCGGTGTGCCTTCATGGATGCTTGTGTTGCTGCGTCATACGCTGGCGTTGAGCGATAAAAAGAACCTGGCAGAAATGTGGCCCAATATGGAAGTGTTCTTTCATGGTGGCGTAAATTTTGCTCCGTATCGTGAGCAGTTTAACGAAATGTTCAAGCCCCTTAAGGTGAATTTTTGGGAGTTATATAATGCATCGGAAGGCTTTTTCGGAATACAGGATCATTATGGTCGCAATGACTTATTACTGATGCTCGACTATGGTATATACTATGAGTTTATACCTATGGAAAATATTGAAAAGCGCGATGTGGCACTTTCGTTAAGGGAAGTGCAAACAGGAGTGAACTATGCGCTGGTTATTTCTACTTGTGGCGGCTTATGGCGCTACATGCTGGGCGATACCATACAGTTTACCTCGCTCAACCCATTCCGGATTATAATAACGGGCAGGGTAAAACATTTTATTAATGCCTTTGGCGAAGAGCTTATTATGGATAATGCCGAAAAAGCATTGAGCGCTGCCTGCGAACGTACAGGCGCCATTGTAGCAGAATATACCGTTGCTCCTGTATATATGCAGGGCGATGCCAAGGGTGCTCATGAATGGCTTATTGAGTTTGAACGTGCCCCCGAAAACATAAACTACTTTACCGAAGTGCTGGACAATGCATTAAAGGCACAAAACTCGGACTATGAGGCGAAGAGATATAAAGATATGACACTAACATTGCCTATTATACGTTCTTTACCAGAGCACACCTTCTTTAACTGGTTAAAAGAAAAAGGTAAACTGGGTGGGCAAAATAAAGTGCCGCGGCTGGCTAATAACCGCAAGTTTGTTGATGATATATTGGCGCATGTTAAACAAAAAGCATAATGAGACTTAAGTATTTGATATTGTTTGTTGTTTTGCTTTTTGTGGGATTTACTGCATTCAGACCTGCTGCAAAGTATTCATTACTTGCTAAAATACCGCTCGATGGTGGCTCATTTACTACCGATAACCTGCAGAATGTATATGTGTACGAAGCCGATATATTGAAGAAGTATAGCTCTGCCGGCACTTTGTTGTTTTCTCATGGCGATAAATCGTACGGCAAAATTACTTCGGTAGATGTCTACGACCCTATGAAGGTGATGGTCTTCTACAAAGATTTTCCTGCCATAATTTATTTAGATAATACCCTTAGCCAGAATGGCAACGTGCTTAATACGGGTGATATGGGATATCCGTTAACTACACTGGCATGCATGTCGCACGATAATGGCCTGTGGTTGTATGATGCACAAATATCACAACTTGTACGTGTAGATGTTAGCCTTACCACGTTGCAAAAAACGGGCAACCTTAACCAGCTATTGGGTATTTCGCTCAGCCCGATTTCTTTAATGGAGTATAACAACTATGTATATGTGAATGATACTACGCAGGGTATTTTAGTTTTCGATGCATTTGGCACCTATTACAAAACTATGCCCTTTACAAATGTTAAACATTACCAGGTTAGGGGAGATGATGTATTTTATATGCAGAAACACAAGTTACATGCCTTTCACATGAAAACCATTACTGAAGATGTAATTGCACAACCCGACAGCCTTGCTACTCAGGCAAGGGTAGAGAAGAACCTGCTCTACGAAAAGTATATGGATACGGTTAGGGTGTATGAGATAAAGTAGCTCCATAGTGCTCCCGCAAGTCTGTGACTTGTGGGGCAAATCCAAAGAATTAAATGTGTATTGTCAAGTTTTAAACTTGACCTATTTAACCCCACAAGTTACGCTGCGCTAAACTTGCGGGAGCGAGGGATTATAATTTATACCCGATCATTATACCAAGTTTAAAATCCAGAGATGTTAAATTTTCTGTGGAGAAAGTTGGTGGTGTGCTGGGAAGGTATGGTCCTGTTGAAAACGTTTGTCCTCCTTGCCCCATTTGGCCAAGTTCTTCATTGTAAATGGTTTTGAACCTAATTCCGGCCCCTATATACCATTCAAAAATTAAATGCTTCTGATTTCCGATAAAAGCCTGTCTGCCATATAAACAATCAAAATCCTTTACTATTATTGAGCAGTTATTTACAGTATATCCTGTTGTTGCAGACTCATCGCCTGTTATGCCATCTCCGAGTTTGTAGTTGTCAGCATAATCTGTGGGAGTTCCATTATTATAAACAAAAACTGTAGTAGGTGCCCATTTGCGGTAGAAGAATTGGAAGGAGAAAAATCTATGTTTTGCGCGAAAAAAATAAGCGCCCCCTCGTATTGTATAGCCACCCGATTGATGCAATGAGTATCCTGGTGGGTTTGTGACAGGATTATAAACGGGGCTGGTTATATTATATCCACCTCCGGCAAAAACTGCAATACTGTCGGTTAAAGATAACTGGATGGTGCCGCCTTCTTCACCTGCAATGCCGCTAATGCTACTTAGCATTAAGGAGGGGTTTATCTTAAGTATTATTGCTCTGTTAAATAAGCTGTCATGCTGAGCAAAAACTCTAAAGCCTGATAATAAGAAGCAAAAGAACAGGATAGTGGTTTTCCTCATGAATTACCTAATCATTCTGCAATAGACTTTATATACTCCTCAATCTTATAACCCGGTTCCCATTTAAGAATGGTTCTTGCTTTGCTAATGTTGGCAAAGGTTATATCAGCTTCACCTTCGCGTTTGGGTATAAAGCTGTATTTGTCCGAAATAAGTTTTGCCAGGTCCAATATGCTAAGTGTTGAACCATTGCCAATATTAAAAGCGGTGTTCAATTTCTCTTTATGCACAGATGCTAAGTAGTTCGCTTTAGCAAGGTCCGATACATGTATAAAATCGCGCTTTTGTTGTCCGTCGCCGGTAATTAAAAGTTCTTGTCCGTTCTTTTTGCGGTCGAGGAAAATGCCAACCACACTGCTATATGCATTGAATTTATTGGCAGGGTTAAAGCTACGCGGCCCATATGGGTTAAAGTAACGCAGTGTAACATAATCGAGCGGGTAGCGGGTAGCAATCAGTTCTAAATATTTCTCGATCTCGTACTTCTGGAAAGCGTAGGGGCTCAAACAACTAACGGGTTCATCTTCTGCAGTAGGTATTGTTTGCGGTGTACCATATATTGCGCTTGAACCACTATAGATAAAACGCGGGTAATGGTTTTCTTTTACCATCAGCTCAATCAGGTGTATGCCATTAACCAAATTGGCCGTAATATGTTCGTTAATAAATTCGAAGCTGGGCTGTATACGTGGCAGTGCTGCTAAGTGAAATACCTTATCGTATTCCTTCAGCGATTTTACGTCAGTGCAGTTTTGCTTAATAAAGGTAAAGCGCTTGTTATTCTTCTGGCCTGCAATGTTTACTTCCGAGCCTGTGCTGAGGTTATCAATGCCGGTAATCTGCCAGTCGGTATGCTCAATAAGGTAATCCAACAGGTTCGACCCAATAAATCCTGCAACGCCTGTAATTAAAACTTTCATATATAATTAGTTTGATAAAACTTTCAATAGAACACGGAAAGCACTGATTAGACGAATTTTCACTGATCTTGTTTTTATTTCATTTATCATTTGTTTCCTTATGGATTCTAACGGATATAATCTGTGCATATCTGTAATATCCGTGTCATCAGCGTTCTATTAAGGTTTAAAGGTAAAGTTTTTGGCGTATTCTTTTATCTCTTCCATCGTAAATGCATAGTCGAGTTCATGCCTTGTACCAATGTATGACCTGAAACGAAGTGTGTTTTGCAGACTACCGATAGGTGGCTTGCCATTGTATATGAGTAGAACCTGGTTATTGGTGTACTCTCCCAAATTGTTCACGCCCGAATGCTGCGTAATGAGCAATTCACTCTTGGCACATATTTCCAATATTGTCCTGTTGTCTTTCGATAAGCAGACTTCAATATTCCCCTCCGATTTTAAATCTTCGCTTAATGATGGGTGGCCTGTTATGTAAACCTTATCAAAATACGGACTTATTGTCCGG
>JABCZW010000030.1 GCA_013289475.1 Bacteroidota bacterium | reverse complement strand
TCTCAATAGTATCTTTATTTGTTTCATGCAAATTATGACACTCATTAAGGTATTTAATTACCATCGCTCTCTTTCCACTGCAAATTAAGTGCTGGGCATTTGCTGGACCAGAATGTACAAAAAGGAAAATACTTATAAGCAGAAATTTAATGCCTTTCATTACTATATTTATTAATGCGATAAAAGTTCTTTTTCAATTTCCTTCTGTTTCCCTGAATCTTCCTTGATTTGTTTTTTTGGTGGTTCAGGCTCCGAAGGCTTATTTGCTTTTCCTGCCATATAAACAGCCCCATCGGTTACTGTTATTTCACTTTTATTCAAAATAGTGGTCATCATTAAAAGTGTACCAAGCACGGCCAGGAAAATACCTGGAGAAGTAGTTTGAAGATTAGCCTTAAATTCGTTTGATATGCCCCCTTGTTGCTGCATACTTATAGGGTATTCGCGGAACTTACCCAATATAAACATTGCCCCTATAATTGCCAGTATCATACCGGCCAAAAAACCAAGGAATTTAATATAGGTTTGAACTTTTAATATTTCGTTGCCCTGGTGGTAGCGTTGCTTTATAATGTGGTTTTCGAGCAGGCATAGGTTTGTTAAAAATGCATTGTTATAGGTGGTCTCAGAGCTTGGGTGGTAATATTGCCTGGTAATAACAGTATCTGCCAGGGTAGGACCATTGCCAATACTTTGCTGTAAATTGTTGATTTGAAAAATAGTTGAGCCTGCAAAAATTAAAAAAACAGCCATAGTAAATACTATACCTATTACAAACAAGTATTTCTGCCATTGGCTGGCATTTTTTTGCGGCTCATCAATCATTTCAGGGGTATATACCTGATCGGGTTTGGCTCCCTCCAGTTTAGTAGCATCTTTTACTTCTGCAGCAGGTGCAGCTTGGTTCTGCTCCGGTGCTACCGGTTTAACTTCAGGTTGTGCTTCGTCTTTCTTTTCTTCCATAGGGCTTATGATTACTTAGTGCTTAATTTTTTACTGTTATTTTCCCGCTCATTAGCTTTGATAATAGACTATCACGGAGCTGGGTAAGGGTCTGATTTTGGTCCTCGAGTGATTTTACTTTTTCGAAAATTGGTTTTATTACTTTATCAAATTGAAACAAAATATTTTCAGTGGGAATTAAGCATGCAATTCTATTCAGATTCCCTTGATTTATTTTTGGCTGCACAGCTCCAGTCACAATGTTATTAATAGGTGTTTCATTTAATAACATATAAATGTATTCGGTGCTATATGGTGTCTTTCCTTGTAAAACATGGGTGTGGTTGTTTACCCAAAACTTACCCCACACATATTGAAGTACTGGAAAACCTTCATCTGTAATTACAGTACCATCTTCACCCATAAGTAAATATGTTCCATCAAAAATAAAATCATCTATATAATCTACTATTGAAGCTGCTCCATAATATCTATATTCACCTTGTCTTTCGTCGCGTTGACGACTCGAAAGTGGGACTCTCTTACTATCAAAATTCAATATCATATCACCCAATTTACCCATTCTCCAACCCATTGGCAAGCCATTTTCCATTTTGCCATCAAAGCCAGGGAAGTTGAAATTTACAAACCATTCTTTAAATATGGCTTGTGCCATATTTTCTAGGGTTTGGTTCATTTGCAGGTTGAGTTCTATTTTATCATCTAAAGAGGAAAGAATGGATGCAATTTGAGTTTGTTCTTCTATTTCAGAAGGTATTAGAGCCTCATATTCTCTAATCAATTTCAAACCAACATTTTTTATAGTTGTACCAGTCGCATTGGTCTTTATGTAATTCTGAAAACCATCGTTAAGCAAAACATACTTAATAAACAGCTTGTCAAACTTATCATCAACATTGATATAGCAAGCACTTTTACCTAAAACACATTTTTCATTGTTATATAAAGCAATGTTGCCAATTGTGCCATTTATGCCTAATAAAATTGTCCTGTCCGATAAATCCTTTTTATATTTATTATATTCTTCTTCGCTTACTCTTTTTGTATTGGAGGTCACAATAATTCTCCCCTCTATAAGGTTGCTGCCGTTTATAAAATAATATTCACCCTCATTATCATATTTCGGTGTGCCGTGAAGTCCATCGCCTAATTTGATTGCAACCTCGCCAAGTTTATATGTTTTCCACCCTTTGCTCATACTGGTATTTTATCACTATCATAAATTTCTATATTCAGTAATTCTCTTACTTCATTAATGGTTACTTCTATTTTCATGTTTAATTCTGCAGGCTTCCCTTCATAGGTAAATGATAAAACAGTATCAACAATAATTGTATATGATAGCTCGTCATCCTCTCCTTTAGGAGCGTTTTCCTTTATTTCTTCGCAATAATTAAGTACTTTAAAGGATGGGTTTAGCCCATGCTTATTCATGTCTACAATAATGTCTTCCAATCCCTGTTTACACATACTCTTTTTGTTTCCAAACTAAGTTGAGAAATTCCAAGGGATTAAAAATGCCCTTCCTCGTGGTCTCAAAATATGATATTACCCCTTGTACTAAATCTTGATTAGCAATGTTCTCACTATTGCGATAAAAATCTAAAGTGTTATTTGCAGATAAGGTAACTATCATTCACACTACAAAAATGGTAATTTTACTGGCCAGAGCTTTTAAACAAAACAAAGCTAAAGAAAAGGGTAATAAATCGAAAACATTGTTTATTAACATGAATAAAGCAATATTAACCCGAATTAGCCCTAAATAAATAAGTGGTTATTTTGTGCAAATTTTGTGCAAATGGTAAAATGAAAAAGGGCTGACTTGTCGTCAACCCTTTGCCTTTATTGGTGGTCTCGAAGGGATTCGAACCCCTAACCTTCTGATCCGTAGTCAGATGCTCTATCCAGTTGAGCTACGAAACCATCATTATTTTATTGCGCCTTCTTTACCTAATAATTTTCTCATCGTTGCAACTTGCCCTACATGGTATCCTTCATGAAACCCGAGAAAGGTAAGTCTGTCTGTTACTTCATCACTATATGTCTTAGTCACGCCTTCCAAAATTTTTTGTTGAGTTTCATCAAACAATTTTACAAGTGTTTCAAGATTCTCCGCGGTGGCTGTATCTGTCATCATTTTGCTGCCCCGTTCATATACTGCTTTTAACTTATCACTCGCTACCGGAGGTAAATTCATTAATGCTAATATTCCGTTACGGCTAATTACAATATGACCTACAATCCAATTAATACAATTACAATTATCAATGTGAGTAATACTATCAGCATGGCTTACTCCTTGCAGGTTCATTTTTAATGTCATGTCAACCGATTTATAAAGTTTTATAAGTTCTTTCGACATTTTATTTCTCTATTGCTGCAGTTAGTCCTCTTTCACCCAAAGCTTCAGATAATGGCCTTAATTGTTTTGCAGTTCCTCTTTTTACATCACATTTTCCTTTATAATGAATCAGGAATGTGCATTGTTCTGCTTGTTCAGCAGTATGCCCGCATAAATCTATCAGGGTTTCTATTACATGCTCGAATGTATTGAAATCGTCATTATAAACAATGAGTACATACTCACTGCTCTTTAGCGTTTTCTTAATTACTATTTCTTCTGTCTTAATATGAGCCATAACCAAAATTGGGCTGCAAATATAATAATTTGTGCTGTGCGGCTATTTATTTATAAGCGATTGTGCTTCCTGAAGGCTAATCTTTTTACCATTATAGTAAGCAACAACAAAACAGCCCGGGAATCCATCCTGTACCAATTCGTCTTTAAACATGCTGGCCGAAGCATAATTATCGTAAGATCCTGCTGTATAAGAAGTAAAGCCTCCCTCTTCTTTATGGGTTTTAATACCCTGATTTGCTATTTTAACAAGGTTATTGGCAACACTGATAGGTATATCACCAGAATATGTTCCAATTTGAACTGTAAACATCACCTTACCATGAGCAGTGTCGGCGGGTGCTGTAGTACTTGCATTCTGTTTTTTATGTTTAGGCTGTGGTATCGAAACGCCTCCTGAATATGACAAAGGCTTATTGCTGATAAACTCTATAACTTTTGCATTGCTTACATCTTCGTTAACAAGTATGCCTTTTAAAGAATCTGCCGATTTGTAACTGGTATATCTTCCAAGGGAGTACATGGTACTTCCATCACTGTTTTTATGCACAATTATTCTGTTGCCGGCTGCAGCCTCGTATATTGTATTTTCCTGTTCGGCCGTTAACTCACCATTGAAATTAGCTATCTGTACTGAGAAAATGGACCCTTCAGGAAAGGCAGCTGTATCAAATGATTTTTTATCGAGATGACTGGTCTCCGTAGGTTGAGTTATTGGGGTTGGATTGTTTACAGGCGTTTGTACAGGAGTATTAACATGTTGAGGGATTGTTGTGCCATTTGTTCCGGCAGGCGTGGCGTCAATAGCCGGGTTTTTAGCTATAACCGCGGTGCCATTAGCAAGCATTTGTGCAGCTTTTGTTAATTCAATTCTATCTCCGTTATAATATGCCACAACAAAAGCATCTTTAATTGGTGTTTTGCTTACAATAGCATCTTTTGCCAATGATGCATTAGGTACATTACTATAAATGCCACAGTTATAACGTATGTATCCGTTTGACGCATGATAAGAAAACAATGGGCTTAAATTATAAAGTTTAGCTGCTGTAACCGTTGTTTTAAATGCACCAACCTGCACGGTGTAAAATATTCCTTTTACATCGGTAACAGGAGTGGATACAACAGGATTGGTTGGTTGAGCATGGGTGCCTGTATCTGTTGTATGCACAGGGTTTGACTGGATAGGATTCTGTGTTGGGTTATTAATTGCAACAGGGTTAGTAGGCTGAGTTTGTGTTCCGTTTTGTAATGCTGCTGCATCGCGTATAGATATACGTTTACCATTATAGAAAGCAACAATAAATGCATCTTTATATCCAATCAGGCGAACTCTTGTTAGTGCACTTTTAGCTTTCCCAAAATCTTTAAATATACCGGCAGTATAGCGTGTAAGCCCGGTTCCGACTGTTTCACCCGTGATAGGTTCAAGGCCCTTAAATGCATTTTGACGGATAGGCTTGCTGAATGCACCAATCTGAACTTTATATATTAAACCTTCTGGTAATGGAGGGTTAATTGGTATCGGGTGCCTGTTTGAATATGGAGAAGTTGGCAGTTCCTTTATTTCATCCACTTTCTCGGTTAAATTTAAAGCAGGGTTAGTAACTGCAACCGGGTTGGTTTGAGTCGGATTCTGTCTTGGGTTGTTAATTACAACCGGATTAGTATGTGTTGGGTTAGTATGAGTAGGGTTATGCGTCGGGGTATTAACAACAACAGGGTTAGTATGCTGAGCATGGTTGCCTGTATCAACCACATGTGTAGGGTTAGTTTGTGTTGGATTATTAATAGCTACAGGGTTTGTTGGCTGAGTATGGTTACCTCTATCAACCGTATGCGTGGGATTAGTTTGAGTAGGATTATTAATAGCTATAGGATTGGTAGGTTGGGCATGATTGTTTGTGTCGACTGTGTTCGTTGGATTAGTTTGAGTAGGATTTTGCACCGGGTTATTAACCACAACAGGGTTGCTTGGAGTATATGAGGCCACATTTTCAGGAGTAACCTTCTTAAGGTCCGGGTTAGTCTCAAGCATTATATCATGTGCCTTTTGCTGTTTTTCAATAGCTGTCTCAAGATATTCTTTTGCTTTATCTAAATGCATTTGTTTCAGGTAAGGAGCATTAGTGCTGTCTGCTTTTTGTCTTTCTTTCACTGATTGGTCGTAGTAAGCTCCTGCATCCTGCGATAATAATTGTGCTGTAGTAACCTGGTCAGTATTGTTATTCCTCATGGCTGTTTGCCATGCGTTTAATTGTTGCTGGTTTGTCAGGTACTGACTGCCGTCGGCTTCATTTAAATAAATGATAGAAATGATCTTGTCTTCTTGTGAAGCGTCATCGAGCGAATCAGCCCTGTGGAATAATGTCTTAGCTTCTTTCGGGTCAGTAGCTTGCCGTGCCTGGTTTCTAACATCTTCTGCCTGGGTTGATAATTTAGTAGCATCGTTATTGAAATTAGCTGCACTAGTAGTTGCTTTTAGCGTCTGTGGAGTTGAATAATTTACAAGAGGATTCTGTGCCGGGTTTTTAATAACTACGGGGTTAGCAGGCTGGGTATGGTTACCTGTGTCAATTGTATGGCCAGGATTAGTCTGTGTAGGGTTATTAATTACAACCGGGTTGGTTGCTTGTACATGATTGCCAGTATCAACAATGCGCGTTGGATTAGTTTGTGTAGGGTTATTAATTACAACCGGATTAGTAGGCTGAGTGTGATTACCTGTGTCAACAATATGAGTAGGATTAGTTTGTGTCGGATTATTAATTACAACAGGGTTAGTAGGTTGGGTATGGTTGCCTGTATCAACTGTGTGACCAGGATTAGTCTGTGTTGGGTTATTAATTACAACTGGGTTGGTCGCTTGTACATGATTGCCGGTATCGACAGTATGCGTTGGATTAGTTTGTGTAGGGTTATTAATTACAACCGGATTAGTAGGCTGAGTGTGATTACCTGTATCAATCGTATGCGTTGGATTGGTCTGAGTAGGGTTATTAATTACAACTGGGTTAGTAGGTTGAGTATGGTTGCCTGTGTCAACTATATAGCTAGGATTAGTTTGCGTCGGGCTATTAATTACAACCGGATTAGTAGATTGAGCATGATTGCTTGTGTCAACTATATGGTTAGGATTAGTTTGAGTCGGGTTATTGATTACAACCGGATTAGTAGGTTGAGTATGATTGCCCGTGTCAATAGTATGCGAAGGATTAGTCTGAGTCGGGGTATTAATTACAACAGGGTTAGTAGGCTGTGTATGATTGCCCGTGTCAATAGTATGCGAAGGATTAGTCTGAGTTGGGTTGTTAATTACAACAGGGTTTGTAGGTTGAGTATGATTGCTTGTATCAATTGTATGTGCCGGGTTAGTTTGTGTTGGGTTATTAATTACAACAGGGTTTGTAGGTTGTGCATGATTGTTCGAATCAACGGTATGTGTTGGATTTTGTGTCGGATTCGTTTGCGTTGGAGTAAAATTCTTTATGTCATTCTTTATTTCAGTTGCATCTGTACTTGCAAGTTTTTGTGATTCCGGGTTAGCCTTAGTAGTGCTGTCAACTTGTCTTGCCTGTACAAGTAAGTTATTGTATTGGTTATGCAGGTCAGTAAGTGAAGCCTGATTTTCTTTTATCTGGTTTTCTTTTTCTTTTTTACTGTTTGCTAAATCTCTTGCCTGCTGAAGCAAAGCAACTTTCTCATTCGAGTTGTCAGTTTTTTGTGCCTGGCTTACATAGTCGTCCGATTCTGCCTGCAGGCGGTCAGCTTCCTTCTGTAAATCCTCATTATGTTTTACAACTTCTACCGAATCTTGTTTTGTGTTTTGCGCTTGCATACGAATTAAATCACCCGCAGTAGGTGATGTTGGCGCATTAGCTTCATCTTGTTTTTGAAGACTATCGCGCTGTGCCTGTAGTTTCTTTATTGCCTTTTCTTTATTAGGTGCCTTCAGAGCCGAATCGAGGCTCGCTACATATTGTATGGCCTGGTCAGCTTCTTTTTGTTTTACCGAAGCCTGTATTTGTTGCTGAGATGCCAGCTGGAAGGCTTCGATTGCTTTTTTGCCTGCATCATCCGATTGCTGTTTTAGCTGGGCTGCCTTTGCCAGTGTATCATTTTTCTGTTTAGGGTCGGTTATATTGTCAGCATGCGCTGTTGCAATTGCAGCTTGTTTAGCCAAATCCTGAGATTCGGTTAATTTATTAGTTGCATATTCTATTGCTTTGTTCGCATCTTCCTTATCACTTTGGGCCTCTACCTGTTTTTGTTGGGCATCATTTTTTGCAATTTGTTCAAGTTGGTTACTCGTTACACCATGTTTTCCGGTTGTATCAATTGCTACATCTGAACTATCAATTTCATTATTTGTAGTGTCAACAGGTTGTTTGATCTGGGTCGGGTTATTAGTAACAAGAGGGTTGTTAGTTTGGTTCACAGGAGTAACAATTTTCCTCGGTTGGGTAGTGTCTATATTCACTTCCATTGCTGCTTTCTTCTCAATCATATCCAAAGCCAACAGGTAATTCGAATCGCTGACAGCACCCACTGAAGTATTTTTGATGATCAGTCTGTCAGTTCCGGGTTCATATGTTATTTGCTGCTGCAACGGAGTTATCTCATTTTGCATAGGCAGCGTAACTGATTCCGATTGCGTTTTATGGTTTGATGTTTCGACTGTATAAATAAAATGACCACCATTAGAAAGATTCATAGCATAGCCTCCGTTATCGGCGTTTGAATTATATATACCTATAACTTCATTGGTCTGGAAATTCTTTACAGTAATACGCGATGCTGCTACCGTGTTTCCGCCATCGCCATAAGTTGTTCCTTTAATTACCAGGTAATCAGGTTGGTGAGGTTGTACATTGATTTTGTAAACTGCTATTCTTCCATCAATTGATGAACGGGTAGAGGAGAAGAAAGCCGTTTCATTTAGTGTATCGGCAATAAATAAAATATCATCACCCGGTGTATTAATTGGGAAATCCATATTAACCGGTTGTGACCATGAATTATTTGCATCATTATAAACCGATTTGAAGATATCGTACCCGCCCATACTATTATGCCCCATAGAACAGAAATAGAGGGTATGCGTAGGACCATCATAGAAAGGATAATCCTCGTCGTAAGGCGTATTAATTACACTGCCAAGGTTACTTGGTTTACCCCATGCGCCATTTGGGAGTTTGTAAGCAACATATATATCCTTTCCATTCTTGTCATCATCGCCATAACTGGCAAAGAATAATTTACTCCTATCAGGAGAAAGGTAGATAACAGATTTAAGGTTCTTTTTTTTATCTGTTTTTGTTTTGAAATCATCGGGTTCAACCAATAAAGTTCCACCATTTGAACTTAGGTCATAGGCTTCATAATAGTCGGTCTTATCCAATTCTTTTTTCCTTAGTACATCAAGGTCATGTAAATTACCCAGCAATTGCTTACCGTTATTACACATCTCAATCAAATGATCGACGGGATGCTTTTTAAGATCTGATGAAGATGCATGTTGCTTGAAATGCTGGTATGCCCGTATGGCATCATCAAAGCGATAATTCAGATGATATGCCCTCCCAAGATAAAAATAAGCCAGGTTTTCTACATTGGACTGCTTAATAGCAGTTTCAATATAGTCAATCGGCTTTTTCTTGTCGGCTTGAGAAAAAAGCGCACAGGCACCGAACCGGTAATTGTAATTCGGGTCCTGGGGGTATAAGCTTAATAATTGGGAGTATTGAAGATAGGCATTGGCATAGTCTTCATCTTCGAAATAATTGTTTGCCTGCTTTTTTAGCTGGGATTCGTTTACCGGAGTTTTTTGAGCGAAAAGGCTATTGGCTAATAAAGACAAAGCCATAATGAAAAACATTATGGCAGGTGTAAGTTTTGTCTGTATCCTATATTTCATAGCTAACTGCTTCCGGGGACAATAAGCTTTATAGCGGTTTAATTATGCTAAAACTGCAAAGTTAATGATTTTGAGAGGGCAAGGGCGCACATTTTTGAGCTTAATCTTGCTTTTTATTGAAAAGCTTGAGCTCCGATTCTTGTCTTTTCAGCAAGCGCAAAATGTTTTTACGGTGCATAAAAGCGACAACTAATGGCAGCAATATAGAGAATGCTATAAGCCACGAGTACACAAAACCTGAATAATGATTTTTAAATACTGTTGTAATCCAGAACGGGAAACTGGCTATAGCCAGCATTGACGCGAGAGATACATAGTGAGAGACTATTAGTACAATGGCAAAAACTACCATACAAAGCAGTGCTATTATAGGCGAAATACCAATAATAATTCCCATGGTTGTGGCAACTCCTTTACCACCTTTAAAGCCTACGTATATTGGAAAAATATGACCAATAATGGCCGCAAAAGCCATGGCTACTTCAAGATGTATGCGTTCACCCGAACCGGGCTGATAAGTACTTAAAACCACCAGGGCAACGGCAAGCCAACCTTTAAATATGTCAATTAATAGTACTACCGCCCCTGCTTTTTTCCCTAAAGTCCTTAGGGTATTGGTCGCCCCGGCATTACCACTGCCATGTTCCCTTACGTCGGTAGAGTAAAACCTTCTCCCTATCCAAACCGATGTAGGTATTGAACCAATTAAATAAGCTGCAACGAATAATAAAACATCCTGTAATTCAATCATAAACAAGGTTTTGCTTATACAAAGTTAAGCATTTATGAAAAACCTTGCAAATAACACCTTATCCAAGATAGGTTTTAAGGATCTTACTCCTGGAATTATGGCGCAGCCTGCGTATAGCCTTATCCTTTATTTGCCTTACTCTTTCCGGGGAAATTTCAAGCCTCCTAGCAATTTCCTCTATTAACAGGGGTTGTTGAATAGTTCCCAAACCGAAATAAAACTTCAATACATCAGCCTCGCGAGGAGGTATGGTAGATAAAGTACGGGTTACCTCAGTCTTTAGGGATTCCTTAAGTAGTTCACTTTCAGGGCTTACCGCACCTTCGTCCTTAGTAACATCATACATATTGCCATCATCATCTTCTCCACCCAAAGGGGCATCCATAGATATAGTACGGGCATAATTCTGTATTGACATTTTTACATCTTCTTCGGTCATCTTGGTTATTTCAGCGACTTCTTCCGAAGTGGGCTCACGTCCATATTGTTGCTCAAGCCTCGATGTTGCCTGCGTTATTTTGTGCATGCTATTTATCTTGTTCACAGGCAAGCGAACAAGACGTGAATCTTCTGCCAATGCCTGATGAATAGTTTGTCTTATCCACCACACTGCATATGATATAAATTTAAATCCTTTAGAAGGATCAAATCTTCTGGCTGCTTTTAGCAGGCCCAGGTTGCCTTCATTAATAAGGTCCTGCAGGCTTAAACCCCGGTTTTGGTATTGCTTGGCTACCGATACAACAAAACGAAGGTTTGCCTTGGTAAGTTTTTCCAAAGCATCCATATCGCCATTTTGTATTTTCTTGGCTAAGTCAACCTCTTCATCGGGGGTTATCATATCTACACGGCTTATATCGTGCAGGTATTTATCTAACCCCGGTGTTTCCCGGTTGGTTACTTTTTGTGATATCTTTAACTGTCTCATATTGGGTTCTGATTTCACTAGTATTATACGCAGAGCCGTTATTATTAGTTACATATTTAACAAAAGAATAAATGAATAGTTTTGAACATTTTAATAAGGCATGAGAAAGCAAAAACCACAGATTTTGGTGATCAATGATGATGGCATTACATCACGCGGAATAAAGCTTTTGGTAGAAATTGCCTCTGCATTTGGCGACGTGCATGTGGTAGCACCCGATAAAATGCAATCGGGTATGGGGCACGCCATAACCGTTCATTCAGGCATTAATATTTCTCCCTTTCATTTTGAAGGTACAAAAAGTGCTTTTAGTTGTACCGGTACACCTGCAGATTGTGTGAAAGTGGCTATATACCATTTGCTTAAAGTAAAACCCGATTTATGTTTATCGGGTATAAACCATGGTTCAAATGCTTCATTAAATGTTATTTATTCAGGTACCATGTCTGCTGCATTAGAAGGTTCACTGGAAGGTATTCCATCAGCAGGAATTTCGTTTTGTAACAATTATGTTGATGCTGACCTTCGTGCGTCTGCAAAAGCTACGAAAGCTGTGATTGAAATGATGCTTCATAATAAAGCACATAAAAATCTTTGCCTAAATGTGAACATACCTGATGTTCCGTTAAAAAATGTTAAAGGAATAAAATTCTGCAGGCAGGCTAAAGGTAACTGGCACGAATTTTACGAAATACATAAGGATAAAGAAGGCAATGAATTTTTGTGGCTGACAGGCAAATTTGAAAACCTGGAGAAAAGCAAAAAAGATACGGATCTATGGGCATTAGATCATAATTATATATCTATCGTACCTATTAATGCAGATATGACTGCTCATCCTGAGTTGAAGAAGATAGAGCGTTGGAAAACCAATTGGTAATTAAAAGCGGCAAGCCGGTATTAGCGTTATAAATGCTGAACTTACCTATCCGGATGTGCGTCAAATATTTGCTATTTTTGCCGCCTTTATTAGAGCAATGACTTCATTTAAAGAAAAAGCTGATAATTTCATTTTGGGCCCATTGTACAGGCAGCGAATGAATACCCTGGAAATGGAAACCAAAGGGGTCGATTCAATGCTTGATTTAGGATGCGGGAATAAGCCATTGGTTAAACAGGTAACCCGTAATATTAAACGTTCAGTTGGCCTCGATATTTTTCAGCCCAGTATTGATGCAGCAAAAATCAATCAAACGCATTCTGAGTTTATACTTGCCGATGCGCTTGAATTTTTGGCAAAAGCCGAGTCAAAAAGCTTTGATATTATTATGGCGCTCGACCTCATCGAGCATCTTGAAAAAGAAAAAGGTATATGGTTTATGCAACAATTGGAAAGAGTTGCAAAAAAGAAAGTGATCATATTTACTCCCAATGGATTTGTGCCACAAAAACCTTATGAAGATAATCCTTGGCAGGAACATAAATCAGGTTGGAGTTTCAAGGAAATGAAAGATTATGGTTATCGTATTTATGGCTTTGGAGGATATATGAAATGGAGGGGAGAATTATATTTAATTAAATATAAACCACGTATTGTCTTTAAGTTCTTGTCGTACTTTACACAACTATTTACATATAAATTATTCCCTTCTAAGGCATTTGCATTACTTTGTATTAAAGATATTAAGCAATAAAATCAGAATCTTTTGCTAATCTTTGTTCTTAGGGGCTAGGAACTTAAGTTTGGTGATATTATACACCAACTGATTTACATCGGGCGACAGCCTGAAGAATAAAATTCCTGCACCATATAATATGGTTATTGCCACTGATTTAACACTCATATCAACAAATTTGTTTGATGCAGTTGGTATTGCGGAAACTATTCCCCATGCAGCTAATGTTACAACTAATACCCAAATACAGTTATAAGTAAAAGGCTGCATTTTAAAAAAATACTGCACGAAAATTAAACGGAGGGAATTACTTACAATCAAACTTATCATAGTTGCAATAGAAGCGCCTGTTATACCATATTTAGGTATAAAAATAAGATTCAGCAGAACAGTTAATGTAACAAGCAAAAGCGTAAACCACAAATCGTACCTGAATTTTTTTGATGTAAGGGTAATTAATGCATTAAGCCCTGTTGCAAGGTCAAAATAGCGGCCAATAGCCAGGTAAAGGAAGGCATACTTAGCCACTGCATATTCCGGTGGCATAAATTTAAAAATGGAATCAATATTTATCCAGAGGCCAAGAAAAAGAAAACCTCCGGTTATCATATTTATCAACGATGTTTTTTTGTAAAGCGTTTCCATGGAACCCATATCTCTCTCTTTCCAATAGCGCGCAATAAGCGGTTGCGAAATTTTTTGAATGGACCTATAAGGAAATATCATAACAGTAGATATATAAAATATAGTAGTGTATATACCAGCCAGCCCCAGATTAAGTGTTGATGCCACCATAAGGGAATCGACATTGTTAATAATTGATGCGCCAAGTATACCAAGTATAGAATACATACCATATATAATCAAAATTTTAAAGAAACGCTTGAAGCGGATACTTCTTACGGGCATTATAAATAACTGTTTTAAATAAAGCACGTAGCATAATAAAAGGAGAGTGAGTATACAATTTGATATTATGTAGAGTATTACAAATTGATGGAAATCGATAAGTTTTAAAGCATACAGACTTACACAAACGGTAACCATTATTCTGCTTATGAATTCGTTTAATACTGTTGATATAACAGTCTTTAAAAGGGATCTTACATACGCATCAAGGAAATTAAAGTATACAGTTGAAAGTGCCAGAGGTATCAGGTAATAATAATATTCTACCAATAAAGGCGAGTTGTTTCCGAAATAATGCATTACAGATGACTTAAAGAAAAAGAAGAAGAAGGAAGTCACCAAAAAGCCAACCATTATTACAATTCCAATCCAGAACAGGAAGCCGTGGTGTTTCTTTTCCCGTTCTTCAAAAAACGGGAAAAAACGGAGTACTGCCCCAATCATACCTAATGCCGAAAATTGTGCATATACAACTGATATATTAGTAAGTATATTAGCCAGGCCAACCTGGTCGGGTGAAAGAAAATTGGTAAAAAGAAGTATTTTGTTTACATAGCCAAGAGCAGCACCGATGTATGAAACAAGGGTAAGTTTTATACTTTCTCTTTGAACTATGCCCATATATTATTAGCTGTAACGTAGAATATCAGCAAAAATGATAAAAACTTTGGTCTATTAACAAATTTTCACATTTGCATTCAACTTTTATTATTTTTGTAGCGCAATGGTTCTCCAATGGCCTTAATATGCCAAAGGGGTGAAAAGGGAACCGGGTGTAAGTCCCGGACAGTTCCCGCTGCTGTAAGCTCTTTTACTGAGAGTTGGCAGGTTTTCGAAAGAAAAACTGGTTACTGTCAGTTACACTAAAGGAAGAAGTTTTTTAACTTGATTTCCTTCAGTGCTAAGCGTTTTTGAACTCTAATCGCCACTGTTCCGCAATATTGCCGAACGGGAAGGCATCAAAAACCGAGTAAGTCAGAAGACCTGCCAATGCAAAATTTATAATTCAACGCTTTCGGGTAAAGAGCGAGGAGTGGAAAAACGGGTACTTTTTCTATTCTTTTATTTACTTGAGGTGTTACAAACATTGTAACATTCATTATTATGAAAAAAACAACAATCTATTTTTTGCTTGCAGGAATATTCCTGTATTCAGGTTTACATGCACAGTATATTTCACCCGCAAACAGTGATAGTGCCAAAAAACTTTCAGATTCAATTAAAACAGTAACTATTACAGCAACCCGTACCAGTAAAGATGTTATGGACGTGGGAAGGGATGTAACTATAATTAACTCTGAACAAATAAAAGATGCCGGGGTTAATTCAGTTTCAGCCCTTTTATCGGAGCAGGCAGGCATTTTTATAGTTGGCCTGGGCCAAAACCCTGGCTCTATTCAAAGTCTTTTTATGCGGGGTGCCGATGAGAATCATACTACATTCATGGTGGATGGAGTTCCCATTTCGGATCCTTCAAACGATAACGGAGCATTGGAATTGTCAGAGTTGTCGCTTACGGATGTAGATAGGATAGAAATTGTTAAAGGCTCTCATAGTACTTTGTATGGTTCTTCGTCAATTGGAGGTGTTGTAAATATTATTACAAAGAAGAACTATTCCCCCGGTTTGCATATTACTGCATCTGAAACAGCAGGTACTTTTGGGTCCGGCACTTCTACTTTCGATGAAGGGCTTTTGCTTAATTATACTTGTAAGAATGGCTTCTATGTAAATGCAGGCTTACACAGGCTCGATGTAAAGGGCCTGAATTCTACCGTTGATACTGTTACAGTTCCAATGGCATATGACAATAATCCTGATAGGGACAATTTTCAAAAGCAGGATATCTTTTCTAAAATAGGGTTTCATAACGAAAAATGGAATGTGTATGTTCAATATAAAAACACTTACCAGGTATCGGGCCTTGATGCCGCTGCATATACAGATGCAAAAAACTATACCGGGCAAACAATACGCAATTTTTTTAATGCGTATGCTAACTATGCAATATCAGCCAGTTTTCATGTTTTATATGTTGGCAGTTATTCTCCCTTGCAGCGTAAATATGTTGAGGATACTAATATTATAGATGCATATGGTGACAAGTATTATCAAACGCAGCTTTTTAAGAGTCTTACCATGACGCATGATATTCAGGCTACATACGATTATAAAACATCGCATTTTATTATTGGTGGAGGAAGTAATATGCAATCAATGAGTTTTACTTCATTGGGAATATATGATGGTTTTTCAAGCCGTGATAGTGTGAATAGCGTGAATCAAACAATAAGCAATGTATATGCCCAGGCTGATATAAATGGAGCAACATTTAATACAAATCTTGCACCTGTTTCTTTATTAATAGGAGCCCGGTTCAGTGCTAATTCAATATTTGGCAATAATTTAAGTTACGAACTAAACCCTTATTATAAAGTAAGTAACAATACCTTACTTTATGCATCTTATTCTACAGGGTTTAATACCCCCTCTTTATACCAGTTGTATTCACCGGACAAAGGTGGTTTTGATCCTTCAACCTCGGTGATGCGCGGTAACAGTAATCTAAAGCCCGAAACATCATCATCGTTTGAGGTTGGTGTAAAATATCGTATTTCAAGTGTTTATTTCACTCTTTCGTGGTTTAATACTACAGTTAAAAACCACATTGATTATGTTTACCTCTGGAATAATGCAAAGCCTGTAGATTCTCTTAATGGCTCCGATTACATGGGCGACACTTATCTGAATATAGGTCAGGAAAAAACACAGGGTATTGAACTGAATTTTACAGTATTGCACAGTAAAAAACTTGTTACCGGTGGTAATATCAGTATATTATCCAGTAGCCTCAGCTATTCTACTTCTGACATAAATGTCTCTCAAACCCATGGTTATTATGTACAGGTATTTGATGGTGGCGGCTTTCTTACCCAAAACCTTAAAAGCCCAAGCCTGTTAAGGCGCCCGGGTAGCATGGCCAATATATATATAACATATTCACCTGTCGAAAAGCTAAAACTTACTTTAAGGGTAAGATATGTAGGTAGTAGAACTGACGGGCAGTATGATTATGCGCTTGGTCCTTATGGAGCAGATGCGGCAACCGAAATGGGCGATTATACCTTGTTAGATGCTTTCGTATCATGCGATATAACTAAAAACCTATCGGCAATGTTCAGGGTTGAGAATATTTTTAATACCCAGTATTACGAGATTATGGGGTATACAACCTTGGGCAGGAGTATTTATTTGAACCTCAGGTATGCTTTCTAACCAATCATATATTATATTTACACTTTAAACAATAACAAACGTATGAAGACGATTATCAAAACAAGGACTGGAATATTAGCGATAATGATTTTAACGGCTAGTTTATGGAGGCTTATTTTTGCAAGCAACCATACCCCATTGCACGATTTTACACCTATTGGCGCTATGGCGCTTTTTGGTGGTTGCTATTTTTCTGATAAATGGAAGGCTTACCTCGTGCCATTACTTACCCTTTGGCTTACCGATTTGGTTTTGAATTACATATATATGCACCAGTTTGTATTGTTCTATGACGGTTTTGCATGGACCTATGGTGCATTTGCCTTAATGGTTTTGGTTGGAACATTTATTAAAAAAGTAAATGTTCGCAATGTAGTTTTGGCAGGTGTTGTTACCGCATTATTACATTACGTTATTACTGATTTCGGAACATGGTTAGATGGTCGTATGTATCCTTTAACATGGCAGGGCTTTACAGCTTGTTATGTTGCTGCACTACCATACCTGCAAAAAATGCTGTTTGCCAATCTCATGTTTGGCGGGCTTATGTTTGGTGCTTTTGAATGGGCGCAAAAGAAGTACACCGTATTAGCAGCATAAAACATGGCTTTAAAGGCTTGTTCTTTTCTCCCTGCTGCTACAAGTATGATTCAGCACATGGGGCTGGAGGAGTTTTTGTATGGGGTAACTTTCGAATGCCATTCCGATAAACCCAAAGTTGTTCGTTCTTATATAGAAGGCAACAACTACAGTAGTGAGGAGATAGAAAAGATAGTTTCTGAATCAAAGCAAATGGGCAAGAGCCTTTATTATGTTGATGAAGAATTATTACAGGAAATTGCTCCCGATATTATTTTTACCCAGGATGTATGCGATGTTTGCCAGATAGGTACAAGCTATGCCGAAAGGGCAATATTTAAGCTTAAAAAGCAGCCACTGGTTATTCCACTTACTCCAAGAATGCTAAATGATGTTTATGATAATGCCATTACAATAGCCAAGGCTTTAGGTAAAGAAGAGGCCGCATATAATTTACTGGCTCAATTAAAGAAACGTACCGATCATATTACTGATACTCTCCGCAAGAATAATGCCCCTCTAAAAAGGGTAATGGTTATGGAGTGGATAGAGCCCGTATATAATTGCGGGCACTGGATTCCGTATCAGATAGCTCAGGCTGGCGGAGTAGATATGCTTTCGAATCCCGGAGGGTATTCTATTATTACTCCATGGGAAAAGATTGTACGTTACAATCCCGAAGTATTGGTGGTTGCTCCCTGTGGATTTAATGTAGAAAGGGCTGCTAAAGAAATAGATAAGCTGACTAAACGTGAAGGCTGGAATGAATTAGCCGCAGTAAAGAATAATTCAGTGTTTTTAGCTGATGCTGATTTATTTACTTGCCCAAGTACGCATTTGGTAGATGGTATAGAATTATTGGCGTATATGTTTCACCCGTATATTTTTTCACCCGATGAAAAATTCAAGGATAAGTGTAAGCAGCTATATACAGAGAAAAAATGTCAAAAATGTTCTGCTTCATTTACATGTTCTTCTGCCAATTGCTGGTGTAGTGAACTCCCTCAAATTATGCCTATGAATCCTGAAGCAGGCTGCTATTGCCCTAATTGCCTGAAGGAAATTATTGAAAGTAAGGTAAAAGCAGCTGAAGTAAAATAGCATGATTTATTTCGTTACAGGCGGAGAGCGTTCAGGAAAAAGCAGCTATGCACAAAAGCTCGCGCTCGAGTTAAGTAAAACCCCAATTTACCTTGCAACTGCCCGGAAATGGGATAAGGATTTTGAAAAGAGGATTGAACGGCACCAGAGCGAACGCGATGAGCGTTGGACCAGTATTGAAGAAGAAAAGCAATTAAGCAAAGTTGAGTTGAAAGGAAGAGTTGCGGTTGTTGATTGCGTCACCTTATGGCTCACTAATTATTATACCGATACTAAATATAATGTGCAGGAATCATTGCAATTGGCTAAAGATGAATTTGATAAGTTGACTAATATAGATACTACGCTCTTGATCATTTCTAATGAAATTGGTATGGGAATGCATGCAGATACTGAAATAGGGCGTAAGTTTGTTGAATTGCAGGGTTGGATGAACCAATATATCGCAACAAAAGCGGATAAAGTAGTTTTCATGGTTTCGGGTATACCGGTAAGTATAAAGTAAAATGGCACAGAAACTTTTTAGTGAGGAAGAAGCAAAAATTCTGGAAGAAATCATCTTCCATAGGCGCGATGTGCGTGGTAATCGCTTTTTGCAAACTCCGGTGGAAGATAATATTGTAGAGAAGATATTACTGGCAGCCCTGAATGCCCCATCTGTAGGGTTTTCACAGCCCTGGGAATTTGTTATTGTGAAAGACAAAGAAGTGAAAGAAAAGGTGCGAGACAGTTTTAATGAGGAAAATCACCTTGCCACAGACTTGTTTGATAGAGAGCGTGCAGGGGAATATGCCAAAATGAAACTGGAGGGCATAATGGAAGCTCCATTGAATATTGCTGTTTTCTATAAGCCATCTAAATCAACTGTTTTGGGTCAGACTACTATGAAGGAAGTAGGGCTATATAGTGTGGTTTGCGCGGTGCAAAATATGTGGCTTATGGCCAGGGCACACAATGTTGGTATGGGTTGGGTAAGTATTTTAAACCCCGATAAGGTAAAGCAAATTTTAAATGCGCCTGCTGATAATAAACTGGTAGCATACCTGTGTGTGGGTTATGTAAAAGAATTTTTAGAAAAACCCGAGTTAGAGATACTTCAATGGGAGAAGAGAAAGATACTTGAAGATATTATTTATCATGAAAGATATATTGCTGAACCTCTGAAATCATTTGATATAAAACCGGTATCAAAGTGTATTGAGGCTGATATACAGCATAAAATAGATTTTAAAACTAAACCCCTTGGGGCATTGGGGCAGTTAGAGAAAATTGCCTTGAAAATAGGGCAGATACAGAATACGCTTTCACCTGAATTAAGAAGCCCGCATATTATTGTATTTGCTGCCGATCATGGAATTGCAAGAGACGGAGTAAGTTCCTATCCTCAGGAAGTTACCTTCCAGATGGTGATGAATTTTTTAAATGGCGGTGCTGCCATTAATGTGTTTTGCGGGCAGAACAACATAAACATGAAAGTGGTTGATGCCGGAGTGAATTTTTCTTTTCCTCCGGGCCTGAATGTTGTTAATGCTAAAATTGGTATGGGAACCAAAAGCTTTTTAAGAGAACCTGCTATGACCATTGCTGAGGCTCAAAAAGCAATTAATTCGGGTGCTGCTATAGTTGAAGATATATTTAAGGATGGATGTAATGTAATTGGTTTTGGAGAGATGGGTATAGGTAATACTTCTTCAGCCAGTGTGCTTATGAGTTTGTTATGTAACATACCTATAAAAGATTGTGTTGGTAAAGGAACGGGGCTTACAGCCGAAGGGTTAGAGAAGAAAATAGAAATACTTTCATCTGCACTTAAAGAGCATGGTAAGCCTGATGATATAATTAAAATACTTGCCACCTATGGTGGGTTCGAGATTGCTCAAATGTGTGGCGCCATGTTGCAGGCAGCTGAAAATAAAATGATAATAATGGTAGATGGGTTTATTGCAACTGCAGCGTTCCTGGTGGCATACAATATAAATCCGTTGGTAATAGATTATGCAATCTTCTGTCATCAGTCTGAAGAAAACGGGCATGGGCGTATGTTAAAGCATTTGAATGCAACTCCTTTGCTGGATATAGGTATGCGCCTGGGCGAAGGCACAGGTGCTGCTGTAGCGTACCCGCTTATTAAATCCGCCGTACATTTCTTGAATCATATGGCAAGCTTCGAAAGCGCAGGCGTTTCCAATAAGGAATAGAATGAAAAAAGAGATACGTATTTTTTTTACTGCTCTCATGTTCTTTACCCGCATTCCTTGTCCTAAATGGGTCGACCATTCTGAAGAATACCTGAATAAGTCATCAAAGTATTTCCCGTTAATGGGGTGGATAGTTGGCGGATTCAGTACTCTTATATATTTTGGCAGTACATATATTTTTCCTGCTTCAATAGCTATACTTTTAAGTATGGTTGCTTCTATTTGGATAACCGGCGCATTTCACGAAGATGGCCTTGCCGATGTATGTGATGGTTTTGGCGGTGGTTGGACGAAAGAAAAGATATTGCTTATTATGAAAGACTCCCGCGTTGGTGCATTTGGTGTTATCGGGCTTGTAATGGTATTACTCATTAAATATATATCCCTCATTTCAATACCAACAATGGGCAAACTATTCATTCCTTTTGTTATCGTTTCCGGGCATAGCCTGAGCCGATTTTTTGCAGTTACATTTTTAATGACTCATGAATATGCAAGAGATGCAGAAGGCAGTAAATCTAAACCCTTAGCAACTAAGTTAAGCCCCGTAGGATTTTTTGAAGCACTTGTTTTCGGAATATTACCATTAGCCTTATTCAGCATTCATTATAAAAGATATGAATTGTTTATTCTAATTGTTCCGGTTATGATAACGAAGTTTTTATTGGGGCGTTTTTTCAAAAAATGGATTGGTGGCTATACAGGTGATTGCCTTGGTGCCACGCAACAGATTTGTGAAGTTGTATTTTATTTAAGTTTCCTGGTGTTATGGAAGTTTATTTAGTAAGACATACCAAACCCAAAATAGAAAAGGGTATTTGCTATGGGCAATCAGATGTTCCTTTGGCAGAATCATTTGAACAGGAAGCCTTGGCCTTAATGAAACATTTACCAGGTAAGATTGATGCAATTTATTCCAGTCCTCTAAGCAGATGCCAAAGACTAGCACGTTTGGTTAAGGAGGAAAGTATAATATGTAACGACCCCAGGTTAATGGAAATGAATTTTGGCGATTGGGAATTGAAAAACTGGGATAAAATAGACCAAAACCATCTTAATGGCTGGATGCAGGACTTTGTTAATGTAAAAGTTCCTAATGGGGAGAATTTTTTGGAACTATACGGACGTGTAAATTACTTTATGGATGAACTGATGAAACAACAACATAAAGCTGTTGCTGTTGTTACTCATGCAGGAGCAATACGCTCGGTTGTAGCCAGGGTACTTGAAATACCTCTTAAAAATGCCTTTAAGCTCCCGGTTGATTATTCTTCCATTACCAAACTCAATATTTCGGGTGACGGATGCTATACCAGCATAGAATACCTGAATAAAGTGTAAAAGGATTGAACTTGGCTGTTATCTTTGCTTATCTATTAGTCGAATTATAATGATAGTTGTTACAGGTGCTGCAGGATTTATAGGAAGTTGTTTGGTACGCAAACTCAATGACGAAAGATTCTTTGATATTGTGGTGGTTGATGATTTCTCTAACAAGAAGAAAGACAATAACCTCGAAGGCAAAAAGTTTGTTCAGCAAGTACACCGTGATGATTTTGCCAATTGGCTGAAACAGAACCACCGTTTTACTCAGTTTGTATTTCATATTGGTGCCCGTACCGATACTACTGAAATGAGTACGGCTGTATTTGATAAACTTAACCTGAATTATACGAAGGAGGTTTGGCAATTGTGTACGGAATTTGGATTGCCGCTGGTATACGCATCTTCTGCCGCTACTTATGGAGATGGGGAGTTTGGTTACGATGATAATAATGCGGTGATAGAAAAGTTGAAGCCGCTTAACCCTTATGGTGTTTCAAAGAACGATTTTGATAAGTGGGCATTAAAAGAAAAGAACACTCCTTATTTCTGGGCGGGCTTAAAGTTCTTTAACGTATATGGCCCTAATGAGTATCATAAGGCTCGTATGGCATCGGTAATATTCCACGCCTATAACCAAATACAAAATGGGGGAGAGGTGAAATTATTCCGTTCGCACAGGCCTGATTATAAGGATGGAGAACAGAAACGCGATTTTGTTTATGTAAAAGATGTTGTCGATATCTGTTATTTCTTATTGCATCACAGAACCAATTCAGGTATATATAACCTGGGTTCAGGTAAAGCACGCACGTTCCTTGACCTGGTAAATAATATTTACTATGCACTTGATAAAGAACCGAGAATTAAATTCATCGATACGCCTATTGATATACGTGATAAATATCAGTATTTTACTGAAGCCAATATGAATAAGATAATATCTGTTGGCTACGATCAGCCATTTAATACCCTTGAACAGGGCATACACGATTATGTGAAGAATTATTTAGTACCCGGAAGATATTATTAAGAAGAGACCTTCTTTTTCAAAGCAAGTAATTCAGCTTTTATTTTTTCCAGTGATTTGTAAAGAGCATCTTTATCATTCGCCTCTTTGCGGTTTTCTTTTTCCTTTAGGTGCTTCTTGGCGCCATCTAAGGTAAAGCCCTGTACCTTGGTAAGGTCGTGTAGTATGCGTAGTTTTGAAATATCCTGTTCAGTAAACTGGCGGTTACCTCGTGTATCTTTAGAAAAGTGAAGCAATGCCGAAAATTCTTTTTCCCAGAAACGTATCAGCGAAGCATTAACATCAAACATCTCTGCCACCTCTCCGATGGAGTAAAACAACTTTGTTGTTTCCTTCTCTTTATATGGCATTATCTTACCCCTTGTTTAAATTTCGAAATGAAATTCCTGGTGAATTCTGATAATACAAGTTTGCCGCTCATTTCAGCACGTTCAATCAAAAGTTTATCCCAGTCTTCTGTTCCTTGCCAAAAGACTTTCTTTAATAATGCCATTGCTTCAGGGTTACTTTGTGCCAGCCTGTTTGCAAGTTCATCAACTGCTTTATCCAGTTCAGCAATGGTTGAGTATATGTTAGCGTATAATCCTTTTTCCCTTGCCCAATCTGCGCTCATCCACTCGGCAGCATTTATTGACATTGATGAAAAAGCGGAAGTGCCGATTTTTCTTTCTACTGCAGGGCCTACTACAAATGGTCCTATGCCTACATTTAGTTCGCTTAGTTTTGCTAAACTGTCATTAGTTGCTAAAGTATAATCTGCTGCAGCTGCAAGGCCAACACCGCCGCCAACTGTTTTGCCCTGCACACGTGCAATAACAAACTTTGGCGCTTTACGCATAGCATTTATAACCGATGCAAATCCCGAAAAGAACTTTTTACCAGTAGCCAAATCAGCAATAGAAACAAGTTCATCGAATGATGCTCCGGCACAAAATGTTTTTTCTCCTTCGCTCCGTAATACTATAACCTTTGCATCTTTATTGTTTCCTGCTTTTTCAATTTCAGTTGCCAGGTTCATTAACAGAACCCCAGGCAATGAATTGCTTTGCGGATGCATAAACTGAACTGTAGCTATACCATTCTTAACTGCAGTTTCTACTTTTCCTTCGCTCATAATAAAATATTAAACTGTTGGGGCAGGTTTCGATTGTGGATTGTCTTCTGTCATTTCTCCTTTTTCGCAACGCAGTGTGCGGGCAGGAAAACGCTGTGTGAGCAATAAGTTATGTGTGGCTAAAATAATAGAACGTCCTGTTTTGCTAATATCAATCAGCAGGTTCATAATATCCTCCGATGTATCCGGGTCCAAATTACCGGTTGGTTCATCGGCTAATATTATTTCAGGATCATTGAGCAAAGCGCGTGCAATAGCAACCCTTTGCTGTTCACCACCCGAAAGCTCATGAGGCATTTTGAATCCTTTGGTTTGCAGGCCAACTTTATCAAGCACATCATTTACCCTATCCTGCATAGCATTCTTATCGTCCCAGCCTGTGGCACGAAGCACAAATAATAAATTTTCTTTAACGGTGCGGTCCATAAGTAATTGAAAGTCCTGGAAAATAATGCCAAGCTTTCTTCTTAATAAAGGGATTTGCTTCTTCTTAAGAGTTTTAAGGTCAAATTCGGCTATGCGCCCTTCCCCTTCGGTTAGTGGTAATTCAGCATAAAGCGTTTCGAGCAAACTGCTTTTACCACTGCCTGTCTTTCCCATCAGGTAAAGGAATTCCCCTTTTTTTACCTCAAGGTTAACACGGCTCAGGATAAGGGCATTATCCTGGTAAATGGAAACATTGGTTAAACTTATAGTTACATCTAGGTGCATAGCAACAATTTAATTCGGACAAACAATTTTACGAAAAATAGTAGATGAATGGGAAGGTGTTAGAACATCTTTTTCAACACCCTAAGTGTATGAGTGTAGCGCTTTTGTATTTCGCTGTATATGCCCAAATGGTCGAACCTGTCTACATGTACTTTGCCGGAAGCATGTATTATCTGCCCTTTATCAAGCACAATACCTACGTGTGTTATAGCTCCTTCTTCATTATCGAAGAATGCAAGGTCGCCTGCTTCGGTCTCCTCAGGGAAACTTAGCACCTCACCCTGTTCTGCTTGTTGCGATGCATCTCTTTTGAGGTTAATTCCATTCAGGCGGTAAACCATCTGTGTAAAACCAGAGCAATCTATTCCTAAGGGTGTGCGTCCGCCCCACAAATAGGGTGAGTTTAAAAAAGTAAAAGCATCTTCAACCAGTTTACTGCGCTTTATCTTACCCACGGGGGAAAGAGAATTCCCTTCAAAAGAAAATTTTCTCTTTTCAATGCTTATTTCTTTTGCTTTTGTAAAATGCAATAGGCTGCCAATGGTTACCGGGAAGGAAACCTCATCGGTTTCATCAGTAAGGACACCTAAAATATCTGCTACGTAGCTTGGTGCTTGCTTTTTAAGGCTTTGGTAAGTTTCTTTTGAAACGGGCAGGCATTGTTTTATATCAATCCATCCTTCATAGCCATCAATACCGGAACGGATGCGAAGCCAGTTTTTAAATTCCTCAAGTATTTCGAAATATTCTCCAAACAAAAGCTGTGTTACCATCTCGCTTCTGTCCGATGTATCCTTCCGGCAAGGAACTATGCTTAAGTTGCAAAAACCGAAAGAATTCATTTGGAAAGTATATTACATATTTTGAATAACTATAGCGCTTGCACCACCGCCGCCATTACATATTCCTGCAGCACCATATTTGCCACCATGCTGCTTAAGGACGTTGATTAAAGTGACTACAATACGTGAACCTGAAGACCCAAGTGGGTGGCCTAATGCCACTGCACCGCCGTGTACATTCACTTTCTTAGGGTCAATTTTCATTTCTTTATTATTGGCAATTGTCACAACAGAGAAGGCTTCATTTATTTCAAAGAAATCAATATCATTAACGGTAAGATTTGCCTTAGCTAATGCTTTTGGCAGTGCTTTTGAAGGAGCGAGAGTAAACCATTCAGGAGCTAAAGAAGCATCGGCATAGCTTATAATTTTAGCCAATGGCTTTAAGCCAAGTTTTTCCATTTTTTCCTTACTCATAATTACCAAAGCAGAAGCACCGTCATTTAAGGTAGATGCATTGGCCGCGGTAACAGTACCGTCCTTTTGGAACACAGCAGGGAGGGAAGGTATCTTTTCGAAATTCACATTCTTATATTCTTCGTCTTCAGCAAATATTATCGGGTTTCCTTTGCGTTGCGGAACTTCAACTGGTATTACTTCATTTTTAAAGTAACCATTTTTCCATGCTTCAGCCGAACGTTTGTACGATTCAATGGCATAAGCATCTTGGTCCTGGCGGCTTATTTTGCATTCCTTGGCACATAATTCACCGGCATTACCCATATGGAAGTTATTAAAAGGGTCAGTAAGGCCATCAAATACCATACCATCTATTAATGTACCATTTCCTAAACGATATCCTTTACGTGCTTTATCCAAGTAATAGGGAACCATTGACATATTTTCCATGCCACCTGCAACCACCACATCAGCGTCGCCAAGCATAATGCTTTGTGCGGCCCACATGATTGATTTCATGCCGGAAGCACAAACTTTATTTACGGTTGTTGTAGGAACTGTATTAGGTATGCCCGCCCTTAACGCAGCCTGTGTTGAGGGTGCCTGGCCTTCGCCTGCCTGCAATACATTTCCAAAAAACACTTCGTTAACCTCAGCCGGGTTAAGATTTATTCTTTCTAATGCTGCTTTTATAACTAT
>JABCZW010000029.1 GCA_013289475.1 Bacteroidota bacterium | reverse complement strand
GGCAAACAACAACTACTGTCAATAATCTTGCATCGGGAACTTATACAATAAATACTACAGATTCGCTCGGGTGTCCTGCTACTGCTACAGTTACGGTTGTTGGTACGCCGCCTTTACGAGACTCCATTGTTTCATTTACAAATGTATCAGTCGCCTGCGGAAGCAATGGAACTGCAGTAGACGGAGTAAAAGGAGGCCTTGGGCCATATACTTATTCCTGGAGCAATGCACAGACCACATCAGCAGCCAGTAACCTGGCAGCAGCCACTTATACCTGTACTGTAACCGATGCCAACAGTTGTGTAGCAACTGCCACGGTAACCATAGCCCAACCCGGAGCTTTAACTGCGTCCATATCAGGCACTACCAATGTAAGCTGCAATGGCGGTAATGATGGTACGGCTACAGGATCTGTAACAGGCGGTACAGGGCCATATACTTATTCATGGAACACCGGGCCTATACAAACTACGCAGACTGCCACCGGCCTTATGGCAGGTACTTACACTGTATCAGTAACCGACGCCAATGGTTGTACCGTAACAGCTGTAGCGGTAATAACCCAGCCTTCGGCCATAAGAGATTCCATAGCATCCTTTACAAATATTTTATGCAACGGTCAAACCAATGGCACAGCGACCGACGGCGCAAAGGGCGGGACGGGGCCTTATAGCTATGCATGGAGCAATGCACAGACGACATCGGTGGCAAATGCACTTGGTGTAGGTAGTTGCACCTGCACGGTAACCGATGCCAAAGGATGTACTGCTTCAGCAGTGGCAACCATTACCCAGCCTGCTGTATTACAATTGACTGCATCAGCATTTCCTGCTACCTGCAACGGAACCTGTACAGGCTCTGCTACGGTAATACCATCTGGTGGTACAACACCATACAGTTATACATGGAACAATAGTGCATCTACTGCCGTTATAAATAATTTATGCGCTGCCAATTATTCGGTTGTTGTAACTGATGCTAATGGATGTGTGCATGATACAAATCCATTGACTGTAACCCAACCCCCGGCTATAGTACTTACTAAAACAACTACTACCGCATTCTGTAACCAGTCTGATGGCAGCGCCAGTGTAACAGTAACGGGAGGCACAACCCCATATTTATACCAATGGAGCAACGGGGCCACGACAACTAATATCACTAATGTCACCCCCGGTGCTTATTGTTTTGGTGTTGAAGATGCCAACAAGTGCCTGGATTCTATATGTGCCATAGTGCCCAATACTCCCGGGCAAAAAGCCAACATAACTGCCATTACCAATGTAAGTTGCAACGGAGGCAATAATGGCAGCCTTACAGGAGGCGTTATGGGAGGCACAGGGCCATTTACCTATTCCTGGAGCAATGCACAAAGCACATCAGTAGCCACAGCTCTTGTGGCTGGTACTTATACTTTAACAGTAACCGACGGAGCTACAGGATGCCAGGATACAGCCATTGCAACAGTTACACAGCCAGCCATTGTAGTAGCCAGTACTTTAGCAACTCCGCCCACAATATGTATTGGTTCCTCATCTACCATATCGGCAACAGCCATAGGAGGTACACCTGGTTATACTTATTCATGGAATACAGGATGCAGCAGCTCTTCCTGTTCGGTCAGTCCTATAGTAACTACAACTTATACTGTAACGGCCACCGATGCTAACAATTGTAATTCATTACCTGTTACTGTTGTGGTAACGGTTGATCCTCCGTTAAGTGTTACAGCGCCTGTATCTACCGCCATGTGTCCCGGGGCTAATACTACTGTTACTGCTACTGCCAAAGGTGGAGATGGAACTTATACTTATACCTGGAACCCCGGTAACATTAACGGGCAAAGCGCAACGGTATCTCCGGCAGCAACCGGATATTATACTGTTACAGTAACTGATGGATGCGGCACGCCTGCCGTAAAGGACAGTGAACTGGTGATTGTTGATCCATTACCGAACATAATATTTACACAAGATACCACCAATGGATGTTATCCTGTATGTGTGAACTTCACCGATAAATCTACTATAGCCTCGGCAGGAATAAAATCATGGAGCTGGACCTTTGGTGATGGTAATACATCGACTACACAAAATCCCATGAACTGTTACGCCAACCCCGGAATGTATTCGGTGAGTGTTACGCTCACCTCCGACAGTGGTTGCAAATCTTCTCTTACAGAAAGCAATTTGATAACAGTATTTGATCACCCGCATACTGACTTCACTGCCTCTCCGCAACCTACAAATATAGCTTCGCCTAATATTACCTTTACTGACATTACGACCGACAGTTATGGACTGATACAATGGCTCTGGAATTTGGGTGATACCACCAGTGCAACAAATATTGCCATAACCGAGAATGCAGCGCACAGTTATGCTGATACAGGTACCTATTGTGTTAAATTAATAGACATGAATAAACATGGATGTATAGATTCCATGACGCATTGCATTGTAATAGATCCATTGTTTACTTTTTACATTCCTAATGCTTTTACGCCAAATGCGGATGGCCTGAATGATGTATTTGTACCTAAGGGTGGTTACTTCAAGGCTTTTGAGATGTATATCTTCGACCGCTGGGGTACGCAGATTTACCATACGCTCGACATCAACAAAGGCTGGAACGGAGCAGTAAATAACAACAACAACTTATGCCAGCAGGATACCTATGTTTACCTTATCACGGTAACTGACTGGAAAGGTGTGTCACATACTTATATGGGCAGGGTTACACTAGTTAACTAAATATTTTTCTTAAATCCTTAACACATGAAAAAACTTACAATACTTACAGTTTGTTTGGCTCTGTATGTGTCCAATTGCTTTGCTCAATGGACGACGGGCGGAACACAAATTTCTTTTACGGCAACCAATAATAACAGGCCTTTTGTCTCTGCAGCAGCCAAAGGTTCTTATTATGTAACCTGGGTAGCCACAGATACCAACACAGTATCGACGGCACTTAACAAAATTAAAATTGCCGGTTACGATTCAACCGGAACAATACTTGCAGGATGGAAAACAGGAGGTGACACAACAACACATGATAATGGTGATTATTATGCCCCGCAAATTATCACGTGCGAAAACGGGAATGTAATAGTAACCTGGTTTGGCTATGCAGCAGGCAGTAACCGAAGTCATATATACGCACAGAAGTATTCTTCGAATGGTGTTGCACAATGGAACAGCGGCAATCCCGTGCAGGTAAGCACAGGAACATCGTTTATTGACGAATATCCGATGGTAATAACTGACAGGCACAATGGGGCATACCTTGCATGGACGCGTTTTGACAGCACCATTGCACCAAGCTCAGCAGATGTTTACCTGCAACATATTGACAGCGCGGGAAATGTTGCTGCAGGCTGGAACCCCAACGCAACAGGGGTAGCTACAACCAAGGGCCTGCGGGAATTTTATCCTAAGCTATCATTAACACCCGACCAAAGTTCAGTTTATGTTGTATATCCGGCAGGTTTGATCGGCGCCACTTCATTGATATTAAAAAAATATACGGCAACCAATGGTTCACTTGCTGCGGGCTGGTCAGCATCGGGAGTTACTATTTCAACAGGGCCGAATGTATACCCCGAAATAAATCACGATCTGTCATTATATGCCGACAATTCAAATAATGCATTAGTAGTTTGGGTTGAAGCACGCTATACCGGCAATGGTGAAATTTATATGCAGCAGATTAATCCGTCGGGGGCAGTTTTACTTGCTGCAAACGGGGAATATTTATTTGGCGATTCGACAGGCCTTGCCAATGGAATAGATTATGTACAAGTAATACAGGAAGCAGATAAAAATCTTTTAATAGCATACAATAACTTAGTTAATTTCAACGATGTAGCTGCCATGAAGGTAAAGCCCAATGGAACAATATTGTGGAATGATTCACTTATTACAACAGGCGGCAAATCGGCATATCCTTATCCGGCCTTAGATGGTAAAAATGGTGTATACTTATTTTATGTAAACACTAATTCACCTGAAAAACTTTATGCATTAGCCATAGATTCTAACGGCACAAAATACAAAGGATGGACTGTACCGGGTTCGTTATTTGGCACCATGAGTGATTACGATGGCTTTAATCCTAATTATGATGTAAATGCAACCGCAACTAATCCCCTTGAAGCAGTTGTAGCATGGAACAGGCAAGTGGGGAAGTTATTTAATATTTATACCTGCAATTTATTAAGTAACGGCAGTAATTGCCAAAGCCCTAATGGAATCAATGAAATCAGCAATACTGCAGATACCTATACGCTATTTCCAAACCCGGCAAATGATAATGTAACTGTCAGAAGCAATTCTTATGAAGGGAATAAAACTATAACCATCTATAATATTGTTGGACAGGAAATAAACACTATTGAGAGTCCAATTAAAGAAGTAGCCATCAATACATCGCAGTTAGACCCCGGAATGTATTTTGTTACTATAAAAGAAATTGCAACAAACCGTAATTACACATTTAAGCTTATAAAGAAATAAACTTTATACCGAAATTAAAAAAGCCCCGCATCTCTGCAGGGCTTTTTTTATTATCCGTTTTACTAAAATTACTTTACTGCTACTAATTGTTTGTCGAGTACATCCATTACCTGGCGTACTGCATTAGCAGAAGAATCGAGCAATGCTTTTTCAGCAGCGTCAAGTTTCAGTTCAATAATTTTTTCAATACCATTTTTACCAAGCATTACCGGAACACCGAGGTAAATGCCTTTGTAACCATATTCGCCATTTAGCAATGCGCAGCAAGGATAAATACGGTTTTCGTTTTTCACAATAGCTTCCACCATTTGTGCAGCAGCAGCACCCGGTGCATACCATGCCGAAGTACCCAAAAGGTTTACAATTTCTCCTCCACCATTTTTGGTCCTTTCTATGATAGCGTCAATTTTTTCTTTAGGCAATAATTCAGTCAGCGGAATACCTGCAACAGTTGTGTAACGTGGCAGCGGAACCATAGTGTCTCCGTGTCCGCCAAGCAACATTCCCTGGATATCTTTAGGTGAGCAGTTAAGCGCATCGGCAATAAAAGCACGGTAACGCGCTGTATCTAATATACCTGCCATACCGAATACTCTTTTTGAATCAACCTTTGCTGTAAGATAAGCGCAATATGTCATTACATCAAGCGGATTCGATACTACGATGATCTTTGCATTAGGAGAATGCTTTATCACACTTTCGGTAACCGAACGCACAATACCTGCATTGGTAGCGATAAGATCATCGCGGCTCATGCCCGGTTTACGTGGCAGGCCCGATGTAATCACAACCACTTCTGAATCTTTGGTCTGGGTATAATCGTTGGTAGAACCAACTACCCTAGTGCTATATTCATTTATAGGAGCTGCTTCCCATACATCAAGAGCTTTCCCTTCTGAGGTGCCTTCTTTAATGTCGACAAGTACAACTTTGTTTACTATATCTTTTTGGGCGATTACGTTAGCACAGGTTGCCCCAACATTGCCTGCACCTACAACAGTTACCTTCATGGATTTGAAATTTTATAATGGCAAAATTAGTAAAGAAACAGTACGAAAATCAAATGTTGAATTCTAAATTTTAAATGTTAAATCAATCATTCATAATTCAGCATTCAAAATTCATAATTATCTATAGTTCAAGCATTAGCTTGACGTTCACTTCACGGGCAGTAAGGTAATTAGGCACGGCATATTTCCTTCCATTAACATCCTGTATCCAATTATACGATATAACATTGTTAACCTGCAACAAGTTAAATACTTCCAATCCCATCCACAACGATTTGAAATATTTTGAGAACCCAACCTTTGTTTTCCCTCTTTTACCTATCACCAAATACGATACCCCTAAGTCGACCCGTTTATAAAATGGGGTACGCAATGTATCACCATACGTATTGGCAGCAGGCGGGCCAAATGGTAAGCCGGTACCGAACAATAAATTCAAATTAACTTTAAGATTAGGGTTCTTTGGCAAATAATCTTCGAAGAAAAAGCCGACTGTAACACGCTCATCGGTAGGCATCGGCAAAGCACCCACATTATGTTTTACACTATCTGCCACTGTTGTATTTGCGGTAACACCCGGAACAATTTGCTGCCCATAACTGTTAAAATAGTCATAATAATATGCATCATGAATTTGATAACTTGCTTGCATAACCGATAAACTAAACCACGATTCAAGGCCTTTTACAAAGTCTCCGTTTATTTTCATATCTATTCCCTTAATGCTGCCACTGGCAGTTTGGTTAGGAAAATAAGTTACAGCCACATTACTTAACTGATAAGGTTCTACACTAACCAGGTCTTTATAATAAACCTCTGTTATCCATTTAAATGGCTGGTTCCATGCTTTCATGTTCCAGTCTATACCGCCTACAAAATGAATCGACTCCTGGTCTTTTTCACTGGTGAGCAGGCTGCCGTCGGGTTCAAGCATCTCTTTATAAAATGGTGGTTGATAATATAAACCTGATGAAAAACGAAAGAGAATATCGCTTTTCCAGTTAGGTTTAAATGCAATTGTTGCCCTTGGGCTTATAACGGTTTGCTTATTTATATCCCAGTAATTGGCACGTACACCGGCAGTAAATGTAAATGAAGAAGTATCTTTTGTTCTCCAGCGCGAAACATTTTCTATATAACCCATCAGGCGGTTCGATTCAAGCGTATCATATCCCTTAGCCACATTTTGCAGTTGCAATGTGTAGGGATTATATGGCAATGAGTATCCGGCAGAGTCGATTAAATTCCATTGGCTGGTTTGACTTATTATTCTTTCGTGCTGGTATGTAGCACCCCAAATTATTTTGCTGCGCGGGCTATAATCATAACTTCCTGAATGCTGAAAGTTGATTACATCAGCTCCAAGATCATCGCGGGCATGATTTACGTATGCACCCACTCCAACACCATAAGCCGCTTTGCCCAAGTTTGAGCTGCCAAGGTTAGAATTTAATTCGCTTATTAAATATTGACCTATAATATCATAATCCTGGTTTTCCTGGTCGTTGTATGCCGAAACCGTAAAGCGCATATTGAGTTTATGCTTAATATCGTGGCGGTAAATATTTTTATTGTATACCGCAGAAACTGCACCCATCGCCGTCTGGAACTTATCTACCTCCTGCCCCTGGAAATAAACCTGCAGTTGGTATGCAATACTAACTGTACCAAAAGATGTAAGTTCACTTTGCGGAACGAAATTGTATTCGTTAAGAGAAAAATTTCCAAGCACATCTATTTCCCAGTGATCGGTAAGGGCATAGGTTAAAAACAGTTGCCCATCGCCAAATTTCGGTTTGTAGTCACCCTGTATGTCTAATCCTTTTAATAAATACTGGTTTGATTTGTAGCGTACACCAAATATCCATGTAAGTCTGTCGCTTTTATTAACGCCTTCCATGTGCAAGGTTCCGCCCAATAAACTGGCCGAAGCCGAAGCTTCAAAATCTTTTGGCTTTTTATACGTAACATCTAATACCGATGAAAGTTTATCACCATACTTGGCTTCAAACCCGCCTGCAGAAAAATTAACCGAAGAAACCATATCAGGATTTACAAAGCTTAATCCTTCCTGCTCACCTTCGCGCACAAGCAAAGGGCGGTAAACTTCAATGCCATTTACATAAACCAAGTTCTCATCATAACTACCACCGCGCACCGAATATTCTGAACCAAGTTCTGTACGGCTGAATACACCCGGCTGCGTCATCAGTATACCATTAAAATCGCCATTTGCCGAAGGAATATATTTAACCAACTGAGGGTTGAGATCGATCATCTCCTCCACATTATGCCTTGTGCCGGTTACCTGGAATGTATCAATATTGCTACCTAAGGACATGTACATAACAGGGTTTATTTCCTTGTCTTCGCCAGGGTGCAGGTTAACCTTAATGAAAGTACTCAGGTAACCGGTACGGGAAAAAAATACCTCTACATCTTTATTAGCGGGAACAGTATCCTTAAATCTGCCGGTACTATCCGTAAAGACAGGCAGTTGAGGCAAGCCGGCAAGGCCAATAAATACAAGTTGTATAGGTTGCCCGAGACTATCTTTAACCGTGCCATGCACATAGGCCCGTTGGGCAGGCGCATAAGCGAATAAGCCAAAAAGCAAAGCAGTAACAAAGAATGTCCTAATTCTTGATTTAATCACACTATTCTTTAAAGGGAACAAATATAACTAACGCCTGTAAGTGGAATTTATTGGATGCGCCTTAATTTTATTGCACTTTAAGCGAGCCGTCCTTCCAGGCTTGTATAAACTGTGCCCAGGCAACAGGGTTTAGCAGGTTGTTAGGCGGATATTGCCCGGCATAATATAGTTTGTTGTTTTCCTGCTGCATGGTATTCATAAAGCTGGCCTGTGCATCCATAGGGAATCCCTCCATAAGTGCTTTCTTTTGCGCCAGTGCAAGGTTTCTCTTAGCCCTGTCCATATCATTATCGGGCAGGTTAAGTTTTTTAAACGCTTCCACAAAAGCCTCTCTCGATGGCCACGGAGTTATGATTACCGTTTTTAAACTGGCTGTATCCTTATCCATTAAGTGAATGAGAGAATACCTGTCGGTTGATAATGTATCGGGTATAAAATAGGGGGTTGTGCGGTAACCAATAGCCGAAAACTCAACTGTGTCGCCGGGTTGAGCCACAAAGGAATAATATCCTCCGTAGTCACAAATGGTACCATGTGAAGTACCCTTAATTAAAATAGCTGTAAACGGAACAGGTTGTAAAGATTGTTTTTCGAGTATCATACCCGAGAACTGCACAAGCTGGGTGTGTTTTGTTTTCTGTTGGGCGTTTACAAAAGAAAAAGACAGAATACAAAGAGCAAGAATTATTATTTTGTTTTGATGCTTGGACATGATTGGGGTTTAATTAAATCGGTATGGGGCAATAAGTTCAAATTCGGGTATGCGTACTTCAAACGTTGAACCGTCTTTTTTATTTTGCATTAAATAGGTACCGCGCATTTTACCGGCTTCGCTAACCAGGGGGCAAAATGATTCGTATTGGTATTCATCGGAAGGATATAATGTAGGCTGTTGAGATACTACACCTTCGCCTTCCACTTCATTCCAACCGGCAACCGAATCGAATATATACCAGTGGCGGCGCAAAAGCTGCACGGTAACTTCGCTGTTATTTTCAATAGAAATGCGGTACGAAAAAACATAATAAGCATGCTGCGGGCGAGAATGCCCCGCTTCATACGTAGTATGAACACTAATTTTTATGCCCTTTGTTATTTCAGTTGCCACCATTACAGGTTAATAAAACACAAGTATAGTAATTTACACAATAAGTCAAAATGAGGAAGGTCATATTAATTGATCAGCTATATCATAGCTAAACAGAACACGGATAACACTAATAAGATAACAACCATCCTCAAAACCAGTGAAACCCGTGTTCCATTTATAAAAACACATCTCAACAATTTAGACGACCTAATAGGCTAAAACTTGCTTTAGCTGGGTAATAAAACGAGATTTTGGCAGGAAATCCCACTCTAATTCATTACCCATAGGTATAGGTGTATCGAATGAAGCACAGCGTATTACAGGTGCATCGAGGAATTCAAAGCAATTTTCATTGATAAGGGCAGAAATCTCCCCTCCTATTCCACCGGTATAAGTATCCTCATGCAGAACAATAACCTTACCTGTTTTTTTCACCGATTCATAAATAGTTTCGGTATCGAGTGGTAATAAAGTCCTTAGGTCAATTAAATCGGCTGAAACATCGGGCATATTTTTTAAAGCCTCTAAAGCCCAATGCACTCCATAACCATATGTTATAATGCTGACATCTTTACCTTCCAATACCCGGCGTGCCTTTCCTATTTCAACTGTATAGTAATCGTCATATATATCTTCCGATACACTGCGGTATAATGCTTTATGTTCAAAATAAATTACAGGGTTAGGGTCTTCAAAAGCAGCTAAAAGCAAACCCTTTGCATCCGAAGGGAAAGCGGGGTAAACAACTTTAAGTCCGGGAGTATGTGTAAACCACGCCTCATTACTTTGCGAGTGGAACGGCCCTGCACCTGTACCAGCGCCCGTAGGCATGCGCACTACCACATCGGCATTTTGGCCCCAGCGGTAATGTGATTTGGCAAGATTATTTATTATCTGGTTAAACCCGCAGGTAACAAAATCGGCAAACTGCATTTCTACCATTGCCTTGTATCCGTTAATAGATAAACCAAAGCCTGCACCTATAATTGCCGATTCGCACAAAGGCGTATTGCGCACACGTCCTTTTCCAAATTCATTTACAAAGCCTTCGGTAACTTTAAATACTCCGCCGTATTCTGCAATATCCTGCCCCATTAAAATAAGGTTGGGGTGTTTTTGCATAGCCATTTTCAGTCCGTCAGAAACTGCATCTATGTATCGCTTTGCTTTTTTGCTTTCAGAGATAGGTTTTGTTTCTTTAAAGGTTGCCGGTTGGTAAACATCACCAAATTCTCTTACTTCATCTGCTTTTACAGGTTGCTCTGCCATGGCAGATTCCAGCGCTTTTTCAATTTCATTTTTTATCTCTGCACGGAATTCTTCAATAACAGCGGGAGTCAAAACACCTTCTTCAAGTAAATATGATTCGTAATTACTAACCGGATCTTTTTTGCCCCACATGTCAAAAAGTTCCTGCGGTACATATTTTGTACCGGATGCTTCTTCATGCCCGCGCATACGGAAGGTCATACACTCTAAAATAAATGGCCTGTTCTTTTGCGCGATCTTTTCCGATAATAATTTTATGGTATCATACACTTCCAGCACATTATTGCCATCTACCTGCACACCTTCAATACCATAACCAATTGCTTTATCAATAAACTGTTTGCAACGGAACTGCTCATTCGAAGGGGTAGATAATCCGTAACCATTGTTCTCTATAATAAATATCACAGGCAGATCCCACACGGCTGCCACGTTAATCGATTCATGAAAATCGCCTTCGCTGCTGCCGCCATCGCCGCTAAATACTACTGTAGGCCTGGTACCCTTTTGTTTCCTCAGCATATCACCTAGGGCAATGCCATCGGCAACACCCATTTGCGGGCCAAGGTGCGATATCATACCCACTATTTTATATTCCTGCGTACCAAAGTGGAACGACCTGTCGCGGCCTTTGGTAAAGCCACCTGCCTTACCCTGAAACTGTTTAAAAAGCCTGTCTAACGGAATATTGCGCGAAGTGAATACACCCAAATTGCGGTGCATGGGTAATATATACGATTCCTTATCGAGGGCCATGGCTGCTCCAACTGAGATAGCTTCCTGCCCTATGCCCGAAAACCATTTAGATACTTTACCCTGCCTCAACAAGGAAAGCATCTTTTCTTCTATTAAGCGGGGCAGCAAAATAGCCCTGTAGATCTCTACAAGGCTTTTATTATCGTGTTTTTTGCGGTCGTATTTTATGGCTCTGTCTAAAGCTATCATTCAGGGATATTTTCTACAAAAATAGGTATTTAGGCATTATTTGAACACTCTATGTAATTGCAGGATTAGCTGGATTCGGCACAGTACTTTGCATCTATGTGTCAATGCTGCATTATCTAACCTGCATCACCTCACGTGCCATAACCATTCCTAATTATTTTAACGTTTGCCTCCACCTTCATGGCCACCACCTCCGCCACCTGAATGTCCTTGAGGTTGTGACTGGTGTTGTTGTGGTTGCTGCTGATGTTGAGGCTGTTGTTGATGTTGTTGCGGAGCCTGTTGGCGTTGTGGTTGTGCCTGGTGTTGTTGTGGAGCGGCTTGCTGGCGTTGTGGCGGAGCCTGACGTTGTGGCTGTGCCTGGTGCTGCGGAGCACTATGTGAAGGTGCAGCACTTTGATGTGAAACATTAGCATGCAAAGGGGCAGTTGAATTGTGCGTTGGAGCTGTTGTATGATGTGAAGTATGAGCAGGAGCGGCTGCATTGTGTGCCGGAGCCGCTGCCGAGTGTGATACGTGATTAGTATTTGTGTTATGCGCTGCAGGTGTAACCGCCGGGCTCTTTGTTGCCGCCTTGCTTGTATTTGCACTATGTTCGTGCGTTTGCTGTGCCGGGGTGGCCTTAGTATGGCTTTCTTTCATTGCAACTTGCTCAGAAGCATTTGGCTGCGCCGATGTTCCACCCTTACCATTAAAACTGGTATGATTACCATTATTACTCACTACCGATTTATCTTCATAGGTATTGTGGAACGAAGAGCCTACATGCGATACTGATGAGTTATACCTGAATGAATTACCTTCCCATCTTCCGCCATAATAACCACTTCCGCCATAACCGTATCCGTAATTAACACCGCCATAAAAGCCCATGTGCGAGCCCCAGTAACCGCCATGCCAGAAATACCTGTCATTATCGCAACCCCAGTAACCGGGTGTCCATAAAAAGCCTATTGTAGGAGGATCTATCCACATACCCGAAACCCAATAATAACCATCCGGGCCATAAGCCCAATAACCGGGTGTCCAGATATATCCTTCAGTAGGACATTCAGGCTGTGCATATACTACAAGCACTGGAGGAGCAACTGCAATTTGCACACTTACATCCTGTGCCTGTATTTTAGTTATTCCTATTACAGAGAACATAGCTATAGTTAAAACAATTAATTTCTTCATAATGCAGTATTTTATTTTCATTTACTTGACAAGAACAATTTGGGAGCAAAGATTGAAACACTCAACCTTTAAGGCATTACACTACTATGAAACATGCTTACATATTTCACAGGCTAAGGTATGATCCAGGGCAATTTCAGGGAAAAAGATATTTATTTATCATTGGGGCGTTACCTCTTCGGGGTCGGGCTATCCGCTTCAACTCCTCGTCCCGAGGACTCGGGACTGTGAGGTTTCCACTTCAACGGCGTAGCCCTCATGAGTTCAATAATAAATAAATGAGGCACGAATGATCCCTAACGCAAAAAGGCAATTCCTATTTCAAATGCAAAAGCATCCTTGCAAAATATGCAAGGATGCTTTCTGAAATTATACTTTTAATACTACCTTTCTCTGCCTCTACCGCCGCCGCCACCCATATTTCCTCCTCTTGAAGGAGGCCTTGATGGAGGATTTTGACGTTGGGGTGGAGCAACTCTTTGAGCATTATGAGGCACCGCTTGAGGCCTTGCCGAAGGGGCTGCCGTATGAGGTGCGCTGGCATGTGTTTGCATTGGCGAATGTGTTGCAACATGCGTTGGTGCTGTGCTATGAGGTGCACTGGCATGCGTTTGCGCTGATGCATGTGTGGCAGTATGTGCCGGCGCAGTTGAATTATGTGATGCAACTGTAGTATGCGATTCAGTTTTTGCAGGTGATGCTTTAGCAGCAGCCACATCATGGCCCGAGCTGTTAAACGCTTTTCCGCTCACAGAGCTTTTTGCAGCAATTGTCGGCTTACCACCGTTTACAGAAGCGCGTTGGTTTTTGTCCTGGCTTGCACTACGCTGATGCAATACCTGTGCTGAAGTTGGCTGAACATGATTTTCTTTCATGGCTGTTTGCTCAGCTGCAGTAGGTTTTGCTGTAATTCCACCGGGGCCATTAAAGCTGGTGCGGCCACCGCCATTATTAATTACAGTTTTATCTACATAGGTATTATGTATATTGTTATTTACACTCCACACAGCTGTATTATACCGGAAGTGACCATCTTCCCATCTTCCGCCGTAAAAGCCGGAACCGTAATATCCAAATCCGTAATGCACCCCGCCATAATAACCAATATGCGGGCCCCAGTAACCGGCATGCCATAAATATACTCCGCCGCCAAAGGCCCAGTAACCGGGAGTCCATAAAAACCCTACTGTCGGAGCCATTATCCACACCCCGGGAACCCAGTAATAACCATAATCTGGGTCGTAAGCCCAATAACCGGGTGACCAAAGGTACCCGTCGCCGGGGCATTCAGGTTGAACATAAACAGGGAGTTCAGGTGGAGCTACCGTAATAGATACACCCACAGCTTGCGCGCTGGTTTTAGTCACTCCTCCTAATAAGGAGAATGCGGCTATAATTATTACAATTATCCTTTTCATAACGTTTAAGTTTAGGGTTAAAAACTCCGTTAATTGTTATGCTAAGTGACGACTTAAAGCCTCTGTTTTGCTTAAAAATTCGGTGAATGAGGCAAACGGGGCGGTAAATGCCTTAAACAAATATGATGTGGATAATGGTACGTTGTGAATTGAGAATTAATAATACAAACTCGTCATTGCGAGGAACAAAGCAATCTCAGTTTTAAATTTAATGGGTTATTAGGATTTGGCACAGTACTTTGCATCTATGTGTCATACTGCATTGTCTATGTTATATCACCTCACGTGCCATAACCTTCCCTATATTATTTGATTTCATTTCCTTTCTCATCATAATTTTTTATTACACTTTTACCCCAAGAGGGATGTGTTTCGACACTCTTCAATTTTCCACTTTCGTAATAACTCTTTATTTTTTCAGGTAAGCCATATATATATGTCGTTTCGCTTTCTAATTTTCCACTTTCATAATAGCTTTTCGATATATTTTCCTCCCAGTTGGTCTCCTCTTTTAATTTTCCACTTTCATAATAATCTCTTTCAATTCCATTTATTTTACCATTTTTATAAGGCATTTCTAATTTCAATTTTCCGCTCAGGTAGTATATTTTTCTTACCCCATCTTCTTCACCATTAGCATAAGGATCTTCCTCCCACAATTCTCCGCTTTCATAATATGTTTTCTCTATTCCGTTCATTTTTCCGCTTGTATAAGGTATCTCACATTCTAATTTCCCGCTAAACCATTTTACAACTCCATCAATTTGGCCATCTTTAAAAGGAATTTCACTCCATAATACCCCGCTTTCATAAAACCATTTTTCAACACCATTCATCTTGCCTTTCACATATGGTATTTCACGCCATAATTTCCCGCTCATATAATATTCCTTAATTGTGTCACTCGTATCTTTAACACTCTTATTAAGATCAATTTTCAACTTCCAATCAATAAGTCCATTTATATAAACAGTTTCACTTTTTACTTTTCCATTCCTGTAATAAACTTTCTCTACATCATGGCTTACACCCTCGAATTTAAATAATTCACTTTTTGTTTTCCCATTCCTATAATAGTATCTATCTATATTACCCTGTTCATTATAAATGTATTCAAAGTCTAAATTCCCATTCTTATAATAACCCTTCCATGCATTCATCTCACCATTTGCCCAAATATTTTCATAGGACAGTGTCCCATTTCCATTATATACCCTTTCCACACCATCTCTTTCTCCATTTTTAAAAGGAACTTCATTCCATAGATTTCCATTCTTATCGTACCCTTTCCTCGCCCCCATTTCCTTCCCGTTAATATATTGAGTTATACTTTCTAATTTCCCATTTTCATAATATTCCTTTTCAGTGCCATTTTTTTCGCCGTTGGCATATGGAATTTCAGCCCTTAATTTTCCATCCTTATAATACATTCTTACCATTCCATTAGGCTTACCAGATTTATATATAGTAAGCTCGTAATAAGGAGCTTTCGTGCTGGTAGTTATAAATGGCCATGAATCATTTTCATATTCTATCCATTTCCCTTCCCTTACACCATTTATAGAGTCATTGCTGGCTTCGCTTTTGTTGGTAAACCCGCTATCGATTATAGGCTGTTGGCAAAAAGCACTAATTGTAATAAAAAAAGACAGTATTAGAAATACAAGGCGTCTCTTATTCATTACTTCTCCTCCGTTACAAACGCCAACTTAGTTCTCGCACCGTTCACTGCCAGGCGGTAGATTTTTGAAACACCTTTATTACTTAAATCGGCTAATACCTGCCAACCCTTGTTGAGTTGCTCGGCATTGCAGTAAATGATCTTTGAACCATTCGATGCAAAGATCCAACCGTCACGGGTTAAATAAAAATCTTCGACACCTGTTGGCAATACAATCCATGGAGCAAACTCACCTGTATTATCTGTAAATGCTATAATATTTACGCTATGCAATGTGCGGCATACCACCATGCCATTATTATACCAGTAAAGATTACGCCCAATACTATCTGCTAAATATTTTTCGGTTTTAGCTCTTATATTTATCAACTTAAGCGAAATAGGTTTTGTCAGCACCACTGCGGCAATTTCGCTATCATTCAACCAGCAGTAATAACCAATAGAATCTTTACAGGTGTATAGTTTTTCAGTCACTTTTCCATCAAAGGATATTCTTGTTAAATTTTGCTCAGCGCCTTTTACTACAGAAATGTGCGCACCATCAGGTGTTACCCTGGGAGAATATTCAGCCTCATTATTATTGGTAAATTGTTTTGTCTTCCCGCTCTTTATATCGTACAGATAAATGTCGGTAGGGCCATTGTTGCGCGAACTAACGTATGCAATAGAATTTAGCTTTTCAATAAAGTATGGTTGGTTATCGTAACCCTTGTTATTACTAATATTTGTTACCGTACTATCTGTAAGACTAAAGGTATTTCCCTTTTGCTGAATGTTCAGCAAGTAAATTTCGGTTGCCGGCAAGTCGGCTACTGGTGGCTTTTGCTGGGCAAAAGCATTGAGGGTAAAGGAGAGTGGGAGTATTAGGATTAAAGAGTGCTTCATATTAGTATTAATTTATTCGTATCCCCTTTTCAAATTTATTTATATAAAAAGCAAGTAACAGAGAGCAAAGAAGCCAAAAAGCAAGGCACCTCCAACGCTATACCAATAATATTTATCTGGTTTAATTATCTTAAAACAACAAATAAGTAACCCTAAAATAACCATTATTCTTGGAATATAGAATATTGTCAAAAGCAACGAAACACCAAAAAACACTTAACCCGCTCATACTAATAAAAACATCGACCATTAAGAATAATAATGAACCAATAATTTCAAGGGAGAACCCAAATAAACTAAGGCTGAATTTCTTTTCATCATCATTTTGCCTTAATCTTTTCATAGCTCCATTAAAAATGGCAAGCAACCCAATTAGCACCAACTGATAACCAATTGCACCTAAAAGAGTAGCATAAGGGAAGAAGATAATTCCGAGTATTCCCAATAAAATAAAAAAAAGACCAATAGCTTTTAGTATAAAGCCATTCCTTTGATAAAATTTCTGGGTGGTAGCATCATTATTTGTCGTATCAATTTGTTTTTCAGTAACAGCCTCATAGGGGTCATGAGTCCATGCTTTCTTTGAAAGATAATGAACAAGAATTGCCAATCCTATTAAAATAATACCAGTAATTAAAGCAAAGAAATTAGCAAAACCGGAGGAGACAAATAGTAACATATCAATAAACATGATTATGAATATAATTACAGTGACTATTTTTAATAAAATATGTTCACTTTCTTTTTTAGCAGGCTGGTCATCATTAGGTTTATTAAGTGCTTCAGTTAAAAAAACATAAACTGACTGTTTCTTCTCTGAAAGGGTATTATTGCCAGCTATTAGCTTAGGAATTATTAGTGCGATCCCAGGTTTTTTCTCCTCATAATTATTGTTCTCAATAGTAACACTATTGATAGCAGCTTTCGTATACTGAACACCTATATTCTTTAACACACCATTACCAGAGGGCTTACTTACAACCGCTGGTTTATCAGCCAACCTATCGCTAAAAACACCTTTGGTGTATTTGCGTTGGTTAAAGGGACTTGTTATATTGTGATTAGTGCTGCACCCAACTATAAGAACTAATAACAGAATTAATAGGGGCTTCATATTATGTACGAGCGGATTAATGAATTACTAAGGTAAGGGTTTTAATTTAAAGACATGTGGTAGGATTCCTCACTTCGTTCGGAATGACAATTGCATTATGGGGATTTGGGAGGGAGGGTGCGGGCTTCGCCCGCACCCTCCCTCCCCCTAAAAACACAACCACCCTGTCATTCCGAATGTAGTGAAGCGGAATGAGGAATCCTACAAACGGAGTTGAGTTGAGTGGTTAATAAATAATTATATAATTTATTACATATAATAAATATATAGATTATATTTGCTTACTGGTTAAACCTCACCCTGCCCTCTCCTCGTAAAAAGGAGAGGGTAAGCAGATAACCACATCATTGTATGATAACACTTTCTTTAATCTATGAAAATAAAACCGAAATATGTTCATTACGGAATAATTATCGTATAGAAAACCCAACCGACAAAAACCGACACATTTTTATTGGAGCTAACGGGTTGACACGGGTTGACACTTTTTCGATGTTTTCAAAAACCATATGATTGATTTTCAATAATTTATGCTTTTTCAGGCTCGAAAAGTGTCAACCCAGTTAAATAGCTGATTATGAATACTATTTGTGATTTAGTACAAAAAAAAGATTTATGAGATTCGTGGCTAAAAAAAGCAAAAATTTATATCATATTCATTTAACGACTATTCGATTATATTTGCACCCTTAAAACTTAAAAATACAGCCGTATGTCCATTAAAAAAATAACTGAGCTATTAGGCAAAGATGCCGACAGTTTATTGAACCACAAGAGCAAAACCATTACCAAGGAACAGATACACCATCCAGGTCCTGATTTCGTAGATCGTTCTTTTGTGGGTTCGAACCGTAACATACAGGTTTTAAAGAACTTACAAAGCATTTATGGTCATGGCCGTTTGGCTAATACCGGTTATGTATCTATATTACCGGTAGACCAGGGAATTGAGCATTCGGCAGGAGCATCGTTCGCCCCTAACCCTATTTATTTTGATTCAGAGAACATTGTAAAACTGGCTATGGAAGGCGGTTGCAATGCTGTGGCTTCTACCTTCGGGGTTTTGGCATCGGTATCGCGCAAATACGCTCACAAAATACCTTTTATAGTAAAGATAAACCATAGTGAAATGCTTACCTATCCTAACAAGTTCGACCAGGTTATGTATGGCACGGTTGAAAGCGCATGGGAAATGGGCGCTGCTGCAGTTGGTGCAACCATATACTTTGGTTCAGAAGAATCGACCCGCCAGATACAAGAAGTGGCAGAAGCTTTTGAATTAGCTCACCAATTGGGTATGGCTACTGTTTTATGGTGTTACCTGCGTAACAACGGATTTAAGAAAGATGGCGTGGATTACCATGCTTCGGCCGATTTAACAGGGCAAGCTAACCACATTGGCGTTACCATACAGGCGGATATTATCAAGCAAAAACTGCCTACCAATAACGGCGGATATACAGCTATTAACTTTGGCAAAACAAGTCCTAAGGTTTACGAAAACCTTACTACCAACCACCCTATTGACCTTTGCCGTTACCAGGTAGCTAATTGCTATATGGGCAGGTTTGGCCTTATCAACTCAGGTGGAGAATCGAAAGGAGCAAGTGACCTTGCTGAAGCAGTAGCAACGGCAGTAATTAATAAGCGCGCAGGCGGACAAGGTTTAATATCGGGCCGTAAAGCGTTCCAGAAGCCGATGAAAGATGGTATTGAGCTTTTGAACACCATACAGGATGTGTACCTGAGCAAAGAAATTGATCTCGCATAACTACAATGGAAAAAGAAATCCTTCTTACAGACATGAACAACAACTGGTTTAAGCGCATAAAAGAAGGTATAACAACTTCTACCCGCGAAAAAAAGGAGACTCCCGAGGGCCTATGGTACAAGTGCCCATCGTGCAAAAACATTATTCCTTCAGAAGAACATTTGGCTAACATGCTGGTTTGCCCTAAGTGCGAATACCATGAAAAGATAGGCTCGGAAGAGTATTTCCATATTTTGTTCGACGATAAGTTTACAGAAATAGCAAAAGACATTAAACCTACTGACCCCTTAGGTTTTACTGATACCAAGCCCTATATTGACCGCTTAAAAGCATCGCAGGAAAAGACACATTTAAATGATGCCATACGCGCTGCAGAGGGCAAGATGAACAAAAGCAAGCTTGTTATTGCCTGCATGGACTTTACCTTTGTTGGTGGTTCGATGGGTTCGGTGGTTGGAGAAAAAATTGCCCGTGCCGTTGACAGGGCCATAGAAATTAAAGCACCACTTATCATCATATCGAAATCAGGAGGTGCCCGTATGATGGAGGCAGCATTCTCGCTTATGCAAATGGCTAAGACTTCTGCCAAGCTTACACAATTAGCCGAAGCTAAATTGCCTTACATATCATTACTTACCGACCCTACAACAGGCGGTGTTACTGCATCATTCGCTATGCTTGGCGACTTAAACATATCGGAACCCGGTGCGCTTATTGGCTTTGCCGGGCCACGCGTAGTAAAAGAAACTATCCGTAAAGATCTGCCTAAAGGTTTCCAGACAGCGGAGTTCCTTTTAGAACATGGCTTTTTAGATGCTATTGTTCATCGTAAAGAGTTGAAAGCAAAACTTAGCATGCTGCTCGAATGCCTTAAGGTGGAGGCTACTGCTTCTCAGAAAATATAGTGAGCCATAACGGAAAGGCTATCATCTTAAAGATACGATTGTTATCGGGCTTTCCGGGGTTATTGAAAAGTTTATCGTAATCCTTCAAAATCTTCTTCCTGTTCATAAAGTCATCTAACAATGGGTTCTCGAATATGTAGCGTATATCATCTCTGATCTCCGCAATCCACCTGGTACCAGGGGTACTGTAGCCCTTCTTGTCCTTCCTGTCGAGCACCTGTTGCGGCACTATGCCCTTCATTGCCTCACGCAGCAAGGGCTTTAGCTTACCCTGCTGTATCTTATATTTCGAGGGGATGGAGAAGGCATACTCTATCAGGTTGATGTCATCAGAGAACGGTGTCCTTGACTCTACCGAATGCCACATGGAGCAACGGTCTTCACACCTAAGGTAATTCTTGAGCCATCCATTATTAAAGTCATTGGATAGTGCTTCATTCAATGATCCTGCAACCTCAGGCTTGTTGTTTAAGCGAGATACATGTTGGTTAAGGAAGTCTTTATTCAGGTACTTCAATTCCTTATGCATAGATAACCTGGCATTCAATTGCTGCTGAGCAGGCAAGCGGAAGAGATATTCCTTAAGCACCAATTGTTTGAAGTACTGCTTTAACGATGGCACCAGTCTTTGAATTTCTTTAGATGCCCTTAAGAAAGCCTGCAAGCCCTTTGTACGCAATATGTCCTGTAAATAGTAGAAGTAGTATGACTCATATCCCGCAAACAACTCGTCGCCTCCCTGTCCATCGAGTACAACCTTAATGTTACTCTCCTTTATCAGTTGCATCACTCTATATTGGGCATAGGTACTGGTACTCCAAATGGGAATATCCTGGCAGTAGATGAGGCTTCTAAAATCATTCAGAAGTTCGCCCGATGTGGGTTTCACTACATGTGCTTTTGAATGTACATGATCTGAAACCATCTTTGCCCATGAGCTTTCATCAACGCTCCTTTCATCGAAAGCCGCAGTAAACGTATTGAGTGCAGTATGATTTGTATTGTATATGGTACTTACAATAGCTGAACTGTCAACACCACCACTAAGGCATGAACCTACTTCCACATCTGACCTTAAGCGTAACTTAACAGAGTCTGTAACTAATGAGCGGATATGTTCTATGCTTTGCTTCTCATTAAACGAACTCTTGTCATACTCTTTGGTATAAGGCAAAGTATAGTACTTCCACTTTTTAAGTTCACCTGTTTTTATATTCAGAGTAAGATTATGGGCAGGAAACAATTCGAGGATGCCGGAGAACATTCCTTCCTCTTCTTTCTCCATGGATGAGAATATCCAGTAATCGAATATGGCACTGCCATTGAGTTTAAAGTCAATGATTGAACCGGCGAGTAATGCCTTTTGTTCAGATGCAAAAGCAAAACATGAATTATGATGGATGTAGTAAAATGGTTTAACCCCAAACCTATCGCGACTTACAAACAATTCCTTTTTCTTCTTATCATAAATAACAAAGGCCCACATACCATTAAAGTGATTAACACAATCAATACCCCATTGCTTATATGCCGCAAGTATTACTTCAGTATCTGATGAGGTATGGAACTTATGTCCTGCTTTCGAAAGCTCTTCATGAAGTTCAACATAATTATATATCTCACCATTATGTACAATCCAAAGGCTCTTGTCAATATTACACATAGGTTGGTAGCCGGTTGGCTGAATATCAATTATACTCAACCTGCGATGTGCCAATATTATATCGGCACTTCCGCTTTTATTTATTGCAGTGGTTGGTTTATGTAATATCCCTGATTCAATAATTGACCTCGGGGTATCTTCTCCAAATGCAGGAATCTCGGCATCTCCGTTAATGGCGAAATAACCTTCGCCATCAGGCCCACGGTGCTTAATAGCATTATTCATTTTCTGAATAGCAGCAACCGTATCAATACCGGATCCATCAAACTTTACTATGCCAGCTATTCCACACATATATACTTAACTCTTATTTAGCACTTTATTGTATACCTCTAAAAATTGCCCGGCAATAGTCTTTGCGTTTACTTTATTTACTACTGAAGTTCTTATATCAGCGGCATCGCCAAACCTATCCCTGTTCTTCACTATTGAAGCCATCGCATCATACAACTGCTCTTCATTTTTAGCGTCTATCAGTATACCATTCTTGTCATTCACATATTCTGAAATTCCGCCCGCCCTTGTTGCAATAACAGGTGTGCCACAGCATAATGCCTCTAAAAGCACAACAGCCTGTGTTTCGTAATTACTGAACAAAACAAATGCATCCGCCCTTTGTAATAGTTCCACCAGATCATTTTGTTCTTTTTGTCCTACAAAATGAACTGAATCGCTTAAACCTGATGATTTGCTCAAAACTTCTAACCTTGCTCTATCTGCACCATTACCAACTATAGTTAGCTCAGTATCAGGGAAAGCATTATGTAGCTTTTGGAATACTCTTAATATTCCTGATATATTTTTCTGCATATCATCTAATGCAGATACATGTATAAAGCTAATCTTAGCTGTTTTGTCTTTTGATTTTGGGATATTAAATACTTCAGTATCTACAATGTTTGATATTACGTGATACGTATTTTGTAAGCCCACTTTAAGCATTTGTGCTTTTAGATCGTGAGAAACAGTTATTACTGCAGAAGCATTCTTTACTGACTTTTTCGTAATGAACTTCATTAGAAATCCTCTATACCTGCCATCTTCAGGAAAATAGCCCGTCCAGTGTTCAGTAATAACATAAGGCACCTTCCACTTACGTTTTATATATAATGCCGCACTATATGCAGGTATTATTGCATTCAGGTTTACAATATCTGGCCTGCCTTTTTTCTGTTCATATATGGCAATGGCCTTTTTCCATGAATCATTATACCGCTTTAGCTTTAACAGGTCGGAGATAATAGGAATAGAACTATTAATCTTTTTATAGCTGATTCTTAAAGTGTATATCCCATCTTCATCTGCCTCCTCCACACATTCATTATCATCAGCATAAACATACAATGCTGCCATATAACAAACCTCTGCCAAAGCTGCTGCATGCCTTTTAACGAAAATGCCCAGCAATGGCCTTACTTTATTTGGATACCAGGAGGAAACATACAATACCTGCAACTTTTTTCCGTTCATTCTTCTAAACTATGAATACCTAATAACGCAGATTAACAAGATTTTGTACAATTTTAATCATTACTTTGCAATGCCAAACCTATAATTCGTAAAAATATCTGTGTATGCAGTTTTTAGACAAGTTTCTTGAAAAATTCTTCAAAAGTGAAGGAGACAGGAAGAAACTTATTAGCACGGTTATACCTTCGTTTGCCATACAATCAACAGCATTATTACTTGGCCTTGCAACCAATTTTATACTTGCCCGCGGTTTAGGTGCCAGTAAATATGGGGTTTTCACCTTTGCTTTCTCAGTTGTTTTTCCACTGGTAAACCTGGTATCATTTGGGTTAGGGGTATTAATGGTAAGGGAAATGCCCCATATTATTACTAAAAACTCACCGAGTTTATTAAAAGGTATTCACCAATGGTCGGTAAAACTGGCCATACCAATGTGTATTATACTGGTTTTACTGATAGCAACTGTAGTTTATTTCTTACCTCATACTAATTATACTGTCCCAATTCTCATTGCTTCGGCTGTTATACCATTCTATGGGCTAATGAATTACTATACTGCATCATTAAAGGGGATGCATAAAATTGTATTGTCCCAAATATCAGATAACCTAATACGCCCGGGAGTATTTTTAATTATTATTGCGTGGCTCTATTTCTTTACAGGTAACTTTGGCGTTTATTCAGCCATTTTTGTAAATGTAATTGCTTTTGCAGCAGGCCTATTATATGCATCTGTTATGTTCTATAAATCGGTTGAACTAAAAGGGATAGAGCCTGAATACGACAAAAAAAAGTGGTGGAAAGGGCTGGGCTCTCTTTCATTGTTGAATGGAATACTTAGTCTTGATGCACGACTTGACCTACTGATTTTAGGTTTTATTAAGACATCAACTCAGGTGGGTATTTTCAATATATCGCACAAAATAGCCCTTACCCTATATTTTTTTCTTGCTGTAATGAATACTATAATTGGCCCATCCATATCGCGTATGAACTCATTGAACGATAAAGAAGGCTTACAAAGAATGGTTACAAAAACCATAAAATGGGTAATGATATTTTCATTCCCCGCAGCAATACTGATTATTGCCTTCAGTAAATGGATTATGCTTTATTTTGGCCCTGAATTTATCGAAGGCCAGCTGGCACTAATAATTATGACTGCAACACAACTATTCAGTATATCTTGTGGACCAGTTGGCATAATATCAATGATGACAGGACACGAAAAATACAATACTATTGCTACTTTAATGAGCATGGGGATAACTATCATTCTTAATATATTGCTAACACCTGCTATGGGAGTCACCGGTTCAGCCATTGCGGCTTCAGCGGGTATTATAATTTGGAATATTTACATGATAATAATGGTAAGAAAAAAGGTTGGAATATATTCCTGGATCTATTCATCTAAATAAAACAAGAAAATGAAAAAGATATTAATTACAGGTGGTGCAGGCTATATAGGCTCACACACAATAATTGAAATGATCGAGAACACAGACTGGGAACCTATATCTGCAGACAATTATTCAAACTCCTCTGCTGTTACTTTTGATCGCATTAAAGAAATAACAGGCAAGCATGTAACAAACTATGTTGTTGATTTATGTGATGCGAAAGATACGCGCGCCATATTTGAGAAGAATCCGGATATTGCAGGTATTATCCATTTTGCTGCATTTAAATCGGTCCCTGAATCAGTCGACAAACCGCTTTTATATTATCATAATAATATTGAATCGCTTGTAAACATACTTGCCTGTGCCAGGGAATTTAAAGTACCACATGTAATATTCTCTTCATCTTGTTCTGTATATGGTGATATTGAAAAGCTGCCTGTAAACGAGGACACTCCAATAAGTAAAGCAGAGTCACCATACGGGTTCACCAAACAAATTGGAGAACAAGTACTAAGTGACTTTGCAAAAATTACTGAAAGTGTAAAAACAGTAGCGTTGAGATATTTCAACCCGGTAGGAGCACATCGTTCGGGCAAAATAGGCGAAGTGCCTGCTCAAAGACCCAATAACCTTGTTCCTATGATTACACAAACTGCTATTGGCACGCAGAAAGAAGTAATTGTATTTGGCAATGATTATAAAACAAGAGACGGAACATGTATACGGGATTATGTTCACGTTTGTGATATTGCACAGGCACATGTAAGTGCACTCAAATATCTTGACGACAATAAAACAGCCCCAAAGTTTTCAATACTAAACCTTGGAACCGGTAATGGCGTCAGCGTAATGGAAATGGTAAAGACATTTGAAAAAGTGAGTGGAGTTAAGCTTAATTACCGAATAGGCCCAAGGCGCCCTGGTGATGTTGTTGCAATTTATTCCGATATGTCACTGGTAAAGAAAACACTTGGTTGGAGTCCAAAATATACCCTTGATGAAATGATGCTATCGGCATGGAAATGGGAACAAAATCTAAAAATTAATTAGACTCTTTCTTCCAGAAATCTTAGAAACTTTTTCACAGCAATTGACCTGTGACTTAAATTATTTTTCTCTCCCAATGTCATTTGCGCAAATGATTTTGGAAATCCAACAGGTACAAAAACAGGATCGTAACCAAAACCCTTATCGCCCATTGTTGTTTCTGCAATAATACCATCTACAACACCTTCAAAAAGAAATTGCTCATCATCAATAATAGCGGCAATAACTGTTTTAAACTTAGCAGTACGATTAGTATTTCCTTTTAACTCATAGAGTAGTTTCTCTATATTATCTGCAGCGCTTTTCCCCTCTCCTGCGTACCGTGCTGAATAAACCCCGGGCTCGCCATTTAAGGCATCTACTTCAAGGCCGGTATCATCAGCAAAACAGTTGCATTTAAGTTCTTTGTATATAACACTCGCCTTAAGAATGGCATTTTCACTGAGGGTTTTACCTATTTCAGTAAGAGAAACAATGTTAATTGATGGAGGAAATAATGGTTTTATTTCAGCCACCTTATGATTATTGTGGGTAGCAAAAACAAGCTTCATGTAAAAAACACTATTGCTGTTTAAATCCTATAAGAATCACAGCACACCCTGAGCCTGCGTTTGTAGTAGGATTCAATTGGGCATCAATGATACAATCTATAGTAGATTTTACAGAAAAATCCCAATAGGGTGCATTTTGGTACTGTCCGCTGCTGAACAATACATTCTTTTGAGAATCATATATGGTAAATATAAGGTTACCATCTGTCATTCCGCTGCAAGCAGCAAGGCGATACATTGTTCCACCATAAAATGTAACATGAAATTCTGCTGTCTCATCAGCATTGACTAAAAGTGCACGATATTGCTGTCCGTCAGAAATAAAAGACGGATCCATATTTCTTTTTGCACATGCAGTTGCAATACTATCGCACTGGGCCGTTGCAGAAATGCACGAAACCATTAGTCCGCAAAATATAGCCAAAAGGGTTATTCTGTTTTTCATAACTTATCCAGCAATTTGGTTACGTATAGCAACTATTTTATCTGAAATACTCTTTAGAATGGCGCTTTCCATCTTTACCTCGCTTGTACTGTTTATACTTGTCACCTTATTTTTAACATCTACAGTAGGAGGAACATAATTGTAAACAAACTCCACATTATCAAAAATATCAGAAAGCCCTGAAAGATCTTTTATTAGTTGAGCATATTCGGGTCTGTTATTATATGGCTGAAGCATTTTAACAAGGTTCTGAAGCGATATTTTTTGTTCAGCTATACGGCGGATAATATCCTTTTGATTTGCTTGTGCATTGTTACTTGCCTGCACTGCAAAATATAACGATTCTACCCATCCGCCAACTAGCACGAGTGAACTAATATCGGGCTGCTTAGCATCTTTAAAGTAGGCATCGCTTCTTGTAAATGCCTCAGATACCATAGATAAAAGTGAATCCTGCTTGCCCTGATTTTGCTGGAAACGTTTTACAAGAGTTGGATTAAACATATCTGATAAACCAATATCGGTAGCCAACTTTTCAATTGAGGCGAGGTATAACAAGGCATCCTGTGTTTGATCATATAACGAAATATACCCTAAATCAGCTCCATACATGCCCAAATTTAAAGCCCTCTTATATTTAGTATCGTATTTAGTATAGTTATCAGCACTATTGAGTATTTGGCGATTATATGGATAGCCGCTTTTTTTAATTAAAAGTGCTGTTTGTATTGGAGAAGGTATGCTGAATATCTGGTTGTTAATTTTTAACAGGGTAGCATTATTACTATCTACCTTGGGCACTGGCGGTTGTGAACCTTTATCATTGTTCTGACCGGTATTTTTACAGCCGGCTACTACTAACGCGGTTATAATAATACCTGATACCGAAGTAATCAGGAAGTTTTTTTTCATTTGTAACATACCTTTGAAGTGCATATATAAGGTCAAAAGTAATATTTTTTTATTCATTGATACTATACTATATATAAAAAAGCAAAAAGTCCCGCAGTAGTGCGGGACTTTTGCCAAAACCTTTGAAATATTTGCTTATTCAACAATCATTTTTTGTGTTAAACAGCTTCCATCAACAGTAACACGGTAAAAATATACACCGGTTGCAAAACCATTGGTATTAATAGTT
>JABCZW010000028.1 GCA_013289475.1 Bacteroidota bacterium | reverse complement strand
CGATCTGCAAAGCCCAAGCGCAGGTAGTATTGGTAAACCCAAAGGTATTAAAATAGCTTACCTGCCTCAAGATATGGTTCACCAGCATGGTAAAACCGTATTTGAGGAAACAGCTACCGCTTTTAGTGAGATACAGCAACTGGAAAAGCGCTTAAATGAAATAAACCACGAATTAGAAACCCGTACCGATTACGAAAGCGATTCATATTCGAACCTTATTACCGAAATAACAGACATATCTCACCGCTTAGAGGTAATTGGTTCGGGTAATATGGATGAAGAAATAGAAAAGAAATTAAAGGGCCTTGGCTTTGACCGTAAAGATTTCGACCGCCCTACATCAGAACTGAGCGGCGGGTGGAGAATGCGAATTGAGTTGGCAAAACTGCTCCTTCAAAAACCCGATATACTATTGCTCGATGAGCCTACCAACCACCTTGACATTGAATCGATGCAATGGCTGGAGGAGTTTATGGAAACATACGAAGGTGCACTTGTACTAATATCTCACGATAAAAAATTCTTGGATAACGTTACCACCCGTACCATAGAAATATCGAACAAGAAGATATACGATTACAAAACCAATTACAGCCATTACCTGGAATTACGCCAGGAAAGGCGCGAACAGCAAGAAGCTGCAGCCAAGAACCAGCAAAAGATAATTAACAAGACTCAGATACTTATTGATAAGAACCGTGCCAAAGCAAGTAAAGCGGCATTTGCACAATCGCTTATCAAGAAATTAGATAAAATGGAAATTGTGGAAGTAGATGAAGCAGATAACTCTTCTATCTATTTTAAATTTCCACCACCTGCGCATTGCGGCAATATTGTACTTACCGTAGAACATGCAGCCAAAGATTACGGCCCTAAACATATTTTCTCAGGCGCTAATTTTATTATTGAAAAAGGCGAGCGCATTGCCTTTGTAGGTCGTAATGGTGAGGGTAAGACCACCATGATGAAAATGATTGCGGATAAAACTGATTATACTGGCACCATTAAGTTAGGCCATAGTGTATTAATGGGTTATTTTGAGCAGGATCAGGCAGAAAAATTAGATACCAATAAAACAGTTTTCGATACTATTGATGAATTAGCGGTTGGCGAAGTGCGAAGCAGGATAAGGAATTTACTGGGCGCATTTTTATTTGGCGGCGATGATATAGATAAAAAAGTAAGGGTATTAAGCGGTGGTGAACGCGGAAGACTTGCATTATGCAAACTTTTGCTTCAGCCTTATAACCTGTTAATACTCGACGAGCCTACCAACCACCTTGATATTCGTTCGAAAGATATTTTGAAACGTGCCTTGCTCGAATATGAAGGAACAATAATAATTGTATCTCACGATCGTGATTTTTTAGATGGCTTAGTTCATAAACTTTATGAGTTCAGAGAAGGCCATGTAAAAGAGCATTTGTGTGACATAAACGAGTTTATGCGCAAACGTAAACTGGAAAGGCTGAATGAATCAAAGCTGGTACAGAAAGAGAAGAAAGATGAAAAGGCTGCCAAAACAGCTTCAGCAGCAGCTACCACTGTTGCAGTACAAGAAGACAACAGCAAGAAAATAAAACAGCTTCAGTCGAAGATAAATAAGATTGAAGAAGAAATAGCAGGCTTTGAAAAGAAAATAGCCGAGGCTGATAAAACTATTAGCAACCCTGACTTTTACACCAAACCTGAATCGAACACTTTTCTTGCAGAATATGAAACCCTTAAGTCAAAGCTTGAAGAAAAATTCAAGCAATGGGAAGAGATATCTGCTGAGTTAAGCACCCTGGCAGAATAATTATTTACTTTTTAGTTGCAGTGCTATCGGCAGGTACAAATACCAGCGATATTGAATTTACACAATGCCTTGTATTCTTCGAGGTAAATCCCTCACCCGTAAATACGTGCCCAAGGTGAGCGCCGCAATTGGCACATTCTATCTCGGTACGCGAGCCATCAGCGTCAGGTATACGTTTTACTGCTCCCGGAATTTCATCATCAAAAGCCGGCCAGCCACAATGCGCATCAAACTTATCACTCGACCTGTATAAAGCTGCACCGCAACGCTTACAAACATAAGTACCCTTGGAAGTGGTCTTTTCATATTGTCCCGTAAACGGAGCTTCGGTTCCTTTATCTTCAATTACATATTTTTCTTCAGGTGTTAGTTTCCTGTAATTACTCTTGTCGGCGCCGGCATGCTTGGTTGTATCCATAGTATTGGTTGGTTTTGTGTTGTTATCGGTACTCTTTGGTTTTTGCTGCGAGCAGGCTTGCAGCGATGCTGCAATTAGAACTGCTGTAATTAATCTGTAATTCATTTTTGTCTGTTTACAATCACTTACGATAATACCCTGATTACGGATTTGTTAAAATATGTTATCAAAGTTAGTTTATTTGGTTATAAAGGGTTTTATACATTTGGAATATCAATTCACTATCATGAGAGCAAGGCAATTATCGTTATTATTAATTATTTCACTGGCAAGCTGTAAGCATCAGCCTGTTACCGAAATACGCAACGATTTTAAAAAGTATTACGACGAGAATAATGTAAATGGCTGCTTTGCATTGTACGACATGAATAATGATAAGTACCTTATATATGATACCGCGGAATACAGGCAGCAGTTTTTACCTTGTTCTACATTTAAAGTATGTAATACACTTATAGGATTAGAAACAAGAGTAATACCAGACGAGAACTATATAATAAAATGGGACAGTGTTGTGCGCTGGGTACCCGAATGGAACCAGGACCTTGATTTAAAAAGTGCTTTTAAATATTCAGCCGTTTGGTATTACCAGGAATTGGCAAGGCGCGTGGGAGGAAAACGCATGAAGCATTTGTTAGATACTATACCCTATGGCAATGCTGATACCAGCGGGGGAATAGATAAATTCTGGTTATGGGGCGGATTACGCATTAGTCCGGCAGAGCAAATTACGTTTATAAAACGGATACATGATAATAACCTTCCATTCTCAAAGCGCAGTGTAGATATTCTGAAGAAAATAATGATATTGAAAGATAGTGCAAACTATACCCTGAGAGGCAAAACCGGCTGGGGCTTTATAAACGGGCAGGAGATAGGCTGGTTTGTAGGTTATATTGAAGCAAACAATAACACTTATATTTTCTCGAATTTTATTCATTGTGATACTGTACTGCATAACAAAGCATTTGTAGATGCCAGAAAAGGAGTGGCTCTCAAAATAATGAATAGTCTTAAGTTATCGCCCGATCATTTATGAGTATCCCCGGTTCCCGTAATCAATATGTTGACTTCTTGCGAGGGGTTTCCATCATACTTGTTCTGCTTTTACATTTTGCTTTAGCCTATCACTTAAGCGATAGCATTCTTGGTACATTATTTTCTAAAAAAGTTATTTCATCTATTACCCGTAACGGGAACTATGGAGTAACCATGTTCTTTGTCATTTCCGGTTTCCTTATCACATCCAAATCTGTAGAACGATATAAACAGTTAGGCAGTATGAACGTCTTGCAGTTTTACCTCATGCGATTTGCGCGTATAGTGCCAACACTATTATTGCTATTATTTATTCTTGTCATCCTAAGTTTAACCTCACTAACTATATTTCATAATAGTTCATCTTCTAATGTATCTATGTTCACTACTATATTATCTGTATTAACATTCTGGCATAATGTATTAATGGAGAAAGCGGGCTACTTTAATTATTGCATAAATATATTATGGTCATTGTCGGTGGAAGAAGTATTTTATTTTGCCTTCCCTATTCTTTGTATAATATTCAAAAAAGAACGCTTCATTTTACCAGTCTGGATTGCCCTAATCATTTTGGGGCCTATTTACAGAAGCTTCCATACTGATGATGAAATTATTGCGCTTTATGGCTACTGGTCCTGTTTCGATGCAATTGCTTTAGGCTGTTGTGCGGCACTTATTGCAAAAAAATATTCAATAACGGGTAATTGGGGTAAATTACTTAGTTGGTTTGCTGTTGCTTTAGTTACTGTTACTTATTTTTATAGTGGGATAATGAACAATGTAGTATATGGAGTATCGCTCATGGCAATCGGGACTGCAGTTTTGCTAATTCAAACCCATAATAAAGAACGATTTAAAATACTCTCAACGAATATAATTACGCGAATAGTATGTTGGTTCGGCAAATGCAGCTACGAACTTTACCTGTTTCATATTATAATACTGGCTTTAATGAAAACTATTGTAAGTCGGGAGCAATTGGGAAGTTATACAAAGGTATTATGGTTGTTAACCTTCCTTATTATTTCATCATTATTAGCTGAAGTTATTTCACGCTATTATTCTGAGCCCTTAAATAAAAAACTAAGGCAGCTTTATTAAAACCGTCTAAACATAATTACATTTGTATTTATGATAAAACAAACCCGTACTTATCAATTCATTTTATTATGTGTCGGCATTTTACTATTTGCATCATGCAATCATAATCCCCTTAAAATAGATGTTTCAGGTGTTAGTATTCCGCCAGTAAAAATTGAGCGCCTTGAGAAAGATATGTTTGCCATGCCCAAGGATAGTATAGATAGATACACACCTATACTCGAAAAGAAATACGGAAGGTTTTATGATCAGTTTGTTATAGATGTTATTAACGATGGCGGTGTAAGAGATTCTACCTATAATGCCGGTCTAAGGCGTTTCCTGACCGATAAAGATATTCGGCATGTATACGATACCTGTGAAGAGATATTTCCCGATGTCTCTTTCCTGGAGAACGGAATGACAGATGTCTTTAAGCATTACAAATATTATTTCCCAGATAAATCCTTACCAAAAGTAGTTACTGCCATTAGCGGATTTAACTATGCACTTGCGTTTAAAGACAGTACCCTTGCTATATCCTTAGATATGTATATGGGTAAAAAATCGCCTTACTATTTTATGCTGCGGTTTCCTGAGTTCAAGATACAGCACATGAGCAAGGAATTTATACTAAGCGATGCAGTGTATGGCTGGTTGCAAAGTGTCTATAAACCAAATGAAGACAAGAACGATATGCTTGCCGCAATAGTACACGAAGGTAAAATACGTTACCTGGAAGATGCATTACTACCTGAGCTTGGCGATACTACCAAGATGTGGTATACCGGCAAGCAATTAGATTGGTGCAAGGAGAATGAATTTAATATGTGGGCATACCTTATTGAAAACAAATTGCTCTATACCACCGACCAGACGGCTATTATAAAATTTACTGACGACGGGCCATTTACGGCAGCCTTCAATCACGATTTCTGTCCATCGCGCGTAGGTTACTGGCTTGGCTGGCAGATTGTGCGCAGTTATATGAAGCATAATTCCAAAGTAAGCCTGGCACAATTAATGGCAGAAACAAATGCCGATAAAATTCTTCAGAGGTCGGGCTATAAGCCTTCTAAATAAAAAGTTATTAGTTTACCGAGTGGGTATAGAAATTGGCCTTTATAAGGTCTTGCAATAACATGCGGTTACCTTTATATTCGGCTGTTATCCATGCATCGGTTGTGCCCTTAGCTTTAATCCGCTGGCGGAATATCTCGGCCAGTTTCAGACTTTTGAATTCACCCATGGTAAAGCGGGTAATACCATCGGGGTATTGTTTTACCAATGGTTGTGGCGGAACAAAACTCAACAGGTTTTTATAATGATAGTTTTCAGGATGGCGGTAAGCACCAATCTGCACACGGAATACAAGCCCGTCGACACAAATGCTACCGGCCATATTTATTAACTGGGCATATATAGCAGGATCATTCAAATCTTTATCAGCCAATGCGCCAAAATCTTGCGGTGGACCCGGATCGCATGGTGCGTTAAAGAACTGCTGAACAGGTTTTGGTTTATCCTGGAAATAGAATACCATAATGAATGCACTAGCTGCCGCAGGTTCACTGGTTTCTAAAGAAGTTTTAAAATTCTGTGCTTCTGAAAGGCTTCGGAAACTGCCTATATAATAGTGCGTTTTGCCATCGGCTAATTTTTCGCTTGTTATGTTTCCATACTTGGCAAGGTTACCTAATTTAAATTGAGTGGTGTCATCATAACTACCTAATTCAAGCTTGTAAGAAAGTCCGTCGACCTTTACATTTCCATAATCGTGCTGTATTTTGCTAGTATCTATTTCGCCATTGCCTTTTCCCTGAGTTTTATCTTCGGTATTTAAGCTTACAATACCACCCGACGTAACAACTTTATCTGTAGAGTCAGGCACAAAATTTTCCTTATCCTTCCTGTATTCACTTACGTAGTATTGACTTATTTGCTCACGTTTGCCATTATTGTCCACTGTTATCCTCATATTCTTCTTGGTGCTGCTATCGGCATTTATAACTTTATACTTGGCTATCTCAGCATCAAGGAGGGTATGTATCCCGGCTACATAAAAAATGGTATTACCGTATTGATCGGTTTTACTTTCTATTTTGCCTATACCCCTGTATTTAGTCGAATCAAAGTCTCCGGGGTGTTGATATGTTCCAAACTCTATATTATACGTAATACCTGCTGAATCTACTGTTCCATAATCATTTAATATGCGTTGGTAAACGGTGGCTTCATACACATCATTATGTTTTCCGCTTTTATATTCTGCCACTTGCTGGTTAAGGCTCATTTGCAAATTATTTGACGTATCTGACATGGTAATGCTATGCGTCTTCCGGTAATCGGGGCTGTATAAATGAATGTCTTCATCTACCTTTACATAGGTTGTTAAAGAATCAACATCAAGGTATTCTATATGCGGATTTGCACCTTCCACCTGCACTGCAATTTTATATTTTGAACCGGGAGTTAATGCAATAATGTATTTACCTGTTTCTGAATTAGAATGATATTCTCCTTTTAGTTTGTCGGTACCCTGATCGGTAACTTTAATATCGGCACTAACAGGCTTCTCATCAGAACTTACCACACCAATAGTAAGTGCAAGCCTTGGTCTTAGTCCATGACTTCCCGGAGTTACACAATAGAGATCCTGCTGGCCATTGCCGCCATTACGATTCGATGAAAAATAACCCCTGGTACCATCTGCATTAAGTACATAATATCTATCGTCACCGGGGGAGTTAATAGGGTAACCCAAATTTGTTGGTATGCTCCAGGTACTGTCGGCAAGATTTAGGGTTGAATAAAAAAGATCGCTTCCTCCCATACTGTTCCATCCTTCTGAACTGAAAAATAACGAAACTCCGTCAGGGTGTATAAATGGAGCATCTTCATTCAGCTTTGTATTTATATTCTTACCCAAATTCTTGGCAGGACCCCAGCTTCCATCCTTTTGCCTTGTAGATACATAAATATCCCTTTCTCCAAAACCGCCGGGGCGCTCACTGGCAAAGTATAGTGTTTTGCCATCGGATGATATGGAACAACTACCCTCCCAGAATGGTGTGTTTATATTAGGTCCAAGGCGCTCAGGCTTACTCCACTTATAGCCATTAAGCGTACTGACATATATATCGCCTCCATCATAAACGGTACTCTTAAATGTAAACAGTGTTTGTCCGTCGGTAGATAATGCAATACTAGCATCATTAGCTTTTGTGTTAAGTTCAGCAATCCCTTCAGGGGCAAGCCAGTTATCGCCCAGTTTATGCGAAACAAAAATATCCTCGTAATATTCCCCGTTGGTATCATGTTTCATATCGGGATTCATCAAGCCACCTGTACTTAAGGGTCCCCTATAAGTATAAATTATCTCTGATTCATCAGCTGCAATTACCGGGGCATATTCTGATGCAGCAGTATTTACAATTGGGCCCAGGTTTTTTATTTCAACCTTCATGGGATGGGCCACCAGTAACTTAGCATTCTGGCAGTAGCCAATATAATTCTCGGCTAATTGCTTTTTATCCGGAGATGGTCTTGTCGCAAGGTATTTTTTAAACAATACAATAGCCGTATCAAAACGATAATTAATGTGGTATGCCCTTCCAAGGTAATATGATATGTCCTGCAGATCTGGGTCCTCGTCATATACCCGTTCAAGGTAATCAATCGATTTTTCTTTTTCATCGGTATATATATAACAAACACCTGCCTGAAAACGGTAATATTCTTCGTTCGAATCGAGTTTTATGAGTTTCAGGTACAAAGGCAGCGCCGCGTAATAGTTCCCTTCCGAGAAAAGGTAGTCAGCATCGGCCGTATAAAGTTGTGCTTCTTTTTTCGCTTTACCCGTCAGTTGACCCTTCTTCTGTGCCTTAGTTACAAGGCATCCGGCAAATAAAATGACGCATAAAAGGACTATTTTCCTCATAGTTAATATACAAAGTTCAAAGAATAAGTCCCGATTATAAGGTGCTGCAATTGTATGTTTTAAACACCTCATCGTTGAAAAGCCTATATTTATGGCATAAAAAGACACTATGGATTTTTTGCCTGAAGCACTCGAATTGTACATTGAAAATCATACTAAACCGGAACCGGAAGTATTGAAAAAACTTAACCGCGAAACCCATGCGCATGTACTTATGCCACAAATGCTATCGGGACATTTACAGGGAAGGTTTTTAAAGATGCTAACTACTATGATACAACCCAAACAGGTGCTTGAGATAGGCACTTTTACAGGCTATTCGGCATTATGCATTGCCGAAGGATTGCAGGACGGAGGTACCATTCACACCATTGATATAAACGAAGAATTATTAAATATGGTGCAGAAGTATATCAAAGAATCGGGCGCTGAAAAAAAAGTAAAAACCTATACCGGTAATGCACTTGAAATTATACCGAAAATGAATCACGTTTTCGACATGGTTTTTATTGATGCCGATAAAAAGAATTATGTGAACTATTACAACATGGTTTTTGATAAAGTCCGCAAGGGAGGTTATATAATTGCCGATAATGTATTGTGGAGCGGAAAGGTAGTTGAGAAAAGTGCTAAACCGGATGAGGATACCAAAAGCATTATGGCCTATAACGACAAAGTAATGAATGATCCCCGCGTTGAAAATGTACTGGTACCTATCCGCGATGGATTAATGATAGCCAGGAAACGGGTTTAATTTATTCGGTAAACTTATATCCTACTCCACGTATGGAGTGGAAATGTTTCGGATTCTTAGGATCCTCTTCAAAGTATTTTCTGAAACTCACTATATAGTTATCTACCGTGCGGGTTGAAGGGGCCGTTTCATATCCCCATACTTTTTCTAAAATAGTATCACGGGGAACGACTTCATTTTTATGATCAATTAAAAGCCGAAGTAATTCAATCTCACGTTTACTAACCTGGTGCTTAATACCATCAGCTGTTAAAATCTCGTAGCTGAGGAAATTTATTCTATTGCCACCGAAAGAAAACACATCATCACCATGGGCCAATTCAGCATGTGAACTGCGCTTAAGTAATCCCTTTACTCTTAAAAGCAATTCTTCTAAATGAAATGGTTTTGGCAGGTAATCATCGGCCCCTAATTTCAGGCCTCTAATCCTGTCTTCAGCATCACCCCGGGCAGTTAAAAAAAGTATGGGCGTATGTTTATCTACTTTACGTATGTTTCTACATAATTCAAACCCGTCCATGCCGGGCAGCATTACATCTAAAATAATAAGCGAATATTGTGAGCCCCTGAACTTTTGCCATGCTGTTTCTCCATTATCAAATGCAGTTACGGCGTACCCATCCATCTCAAGGTTAAGCTTTATGACCGATAAAAGATTCTTTTCGTCTTCTATTAATAATATTGTGTCTTCCATACACTTAAATTCCTACGAAATTAGAGGTTTTAGAATTTGGAATTTTAAAAAACATTTACCACCTTTGCTTCAGTAACGTTTAACAAACATAGATAATTCTATTAATTACATCCTATGAAAAATAAATTACTTACCCTGGCCGGATTCTTATTTTTATTACAAACGAGCGCATTTGCGCAAACCAACCCTGCGACAAAACAAGTGCACCCTGCAAAGAAGGCTGCTTCGACTCTTACAGACCCTGCTGCCAAGAATGAAGTTGAACATAAAAAAGGCACCCCGTTTAAGGACTGGTGCGGAATGGAAAAAAATATTGAATACAAGCAATCTATTGACCCTACTTATAAAGCTAAGATTGCAGCATCTCAAAAACAAATAGATGCTTATTTAAAGGCTAACCCTGATATTTTAGAAAGAACAAAAAGAGAAGAAGGCGTTATAACTATTCCGGTTATTGTACACGTGTTATACAACAACTCACAAGATCCTAATGAAAAAATCACCGCAGCTTGTGTACAATCACAAATTACTGTTTTGAACCAGGACTATTCGCGCACCAACCCCGATGCCAGCAGTACCCCTGCGGCATTTGCAACTGTTGCTGCTAATGTTGGCGTACAGTTTTGTATGGCAACAACTGATACTGCCGGTAAAACATTAACTACCCCGGGTATTGAATATGTTGCCACTACAAGCACTGGTTTTACTACGAGTGATGATGCAAAATCTAAGTCAACAGGCGGAGCGGCAATATGGGATAATACTAAATACATTAACATTTGGGTTTGCGATCTTGCCGATAAAACCAGTGGTGTTTTAGGTTATGGAGAGTTTCCTACACCGGGTCTCGATGCTACATTTGGTGTAGTATGCGATTACCGTTGCTTTGGTACCACCGGGGCCTATCTTTATTCCGGCTATACCAAAGGAAGGGTAATGTCGCATGAATTTTCGCACTGCTTTAACCTGATACACACTTTTGCCGATGATAATGGCTTATGCCAAACTACCGGTGGAAATAGTGACCAGTGTAATGATACCCCTGATGAAGGGAATGGAAATACAGATGCTTATGCACAAAATGGTGCCACTTTCGGTTGCCCTACGTACCCTTATGTAGATAATTGCTCGAAAACATCACCCGGTATTATGTTTATGGATTTTATGGATTATACCAGCGATAATTGCAAGAACATGTTTACTACTAACCAAGCGCAACGTATTATTGCAGCCATCAATAGTTATATGACTGGTTTTAAAACATCAACAAAATGTGGCGCTACCGGCGCTCCGGTTGCTGATTTTAAGGCCAATTACACTACCATACCCATAGGCGCTAAAATTAATTACACTGACCTTTCTACCCAGGCACCTACCTCATGGGCATGGACGTTTACCGGTGCAGTTACCACAACTTCTACGGTACAAAATCCTACTAACATTCAGTATAACACTGCGGGCAATTATGCGGCATCTCTTAAGGCTACCAACAGCTTTGGAAACAACACTGCAACCAAGAGCAATTATATACATGTAATTGCCGGTAATGCTTGTGATACTATGTCTAACCTGCCTGATAGTGCTTACCTGACAATTTATGGAACCGGGCATGGCTACTTAAGTGGTACTGACGGAGATACAGTTCAGCAAGAAGCAGAATATTTTGCTACTGTACCTCCTGCAGGATTCAGAGTAGGTTCTGCATATGTATATTTCTTTGCGGCTAATACAAAAACTGCAGGCAGAACTGTAAATGTAAATGTTTGGGATAATACCGGCACAGGTGGTGCACCAGGCAAAATTTTAGCAACTCAAGCAGTTACAATAAGCTCGCTACAACCTGCTAACAGGTTCCCTTCTGCAGGCCCTACATTAGTAACATTCACTACACCTGCGGCCCCCACCACACCTTATTATGTGGGGGTTGATTTTACTCTTGAAGCCACTAACTATAAAACTGATACTATAGCAATAGTAACTGATACTAATAATGATAAAGGGTATCCGGGAACAGCATGGCAGTATGACATAGCTGCTAAGTATGGCTTTACGGGATGGGCTAAGGTTGCAACAAATTGGGGTGGCCTTAACATTTCTAATGCAATATGGCCAGTTCTTTGTTCTTCACCAACCGAGGCATATACAGTTGACCTTAACGAAGGTGTAAAGCTTTATCCTAACCCAACCAACGGCATTATTAATGCTGAGCTTTCATTAGAACAAGCGACAGATGTACGTGTTGAAGTTTACAATATGCTGGGCCAGGTAGTACAAACTGCACACTGGACTGATGTATCAAACAATACCTACTCGCTTAACCTTATAGGCCAGGCAAGTGGAATGTACTTTGTTAAACTTATGACTGACAATGCAACCATTACCAAAAAGATTGTGTTGAATAAGTAAAAGCATTTTTAAAACAAATAGAAGTCCCGGCCCTAAAAAAGCCGGGATTTTTTTATTTCCGTAAGCGTGGATCCATGGCATCTGTTAAGCCTTCGCCCAACAGATTATAAACTGTAACGGTAATAAATATAGCTATGCCGGGAAAGATTGCCAGCCACCATGCAGTTGGTTTTGAACGAGCCTCAGAAAGCAATGCACCCCATGTAAGCGTATCTGCCGGAACACCAATGCCTAAAAATGACAGTGTAGCTTCAGTAAGTATGGCACTGGCAATACCAAAAGCTACAGCAATAAGTACCGGCGACATTGCATTAGGCAATGCATGGCGGAAAATGGTTCGCATTTCGGAGTAACCTAATGCATGCGCTGCTTCAATATATTCAAGGTTGCGTATGCGCAATAATTCAGCACGTACAAACCGGGCTATGCCTGTCCATGTGGTTGCACCAATAACAAGCATTACCAGCATTAGCGATGGCTTTGCAATAGCAACAATGGCTATGATAAGGAAAAGTGTTGGAATTGAAATCATAACTTCAATAATTCGGGAAACAATTATATCAATGGGAATGCTGATCTTTTTTCCAAAGAACGGCAAGCGGTTAAAAGGCAAAGCCAGTAAATTCCCTGCTGCCATTACTGCCAGGAAAATGAGAAGGCTAAATAATACCTGGACAAAAAATAAAAGCGAAGAACCGGCAAGCGCATCACTAAGAATGTATGAACGAACGCCAAATGCATAAAACACTGCAAGAACAAAAAAGAGTGCATTAAATATTAACCCTATGCGTGATACTTTCAGGCGATCGTCTCCAAAATATCCGGCTAATGCGCCAAGCATTAAACCAATCAATGTTGCAATACTCATAGATACCACACCTACTAATAGTGCAATGCGAGTACCATATATCATAGCCGCAAAAATATCATGTCCTAATTCGTCGGTGCCCAGCCAGTGCCGCCAGCGGGTTGATTTTACTTGTTGTGTAGCAAATGGGCTTACTGAATGCACATTGGCTTCATCAATATTTCCGGGCAGGTAGGGAATAGGCGGAAACACAGACCAATTGTAATTCAGCTTTTTCCATTCTACATTTTGCAGTTCTGTCGGCCATTCTGCAATGCCCATATTTACAGCATAAGCCCTGAATATCGGAAAATATGTATGATTATTATAACTGCAAGCCAGTGGTTTTTCATTTGCCAATAAATCGGCAAACAAGGCAAGTGCAATTAAAAGATAAATAACTCTGAGGCAATAAACCGCCAGCTTATTTTTACCCAACTGCTTCCTTACCATCATCCAATAGCTTTGCGAAGGAGCCGCGCCTTCTACTTTTTGCAAAGCATCGTCGGCACGTTTGGCAGGATTGAATATATATAGCAGCGATTTTAATTTCATACTATCAGGCTGTGGCTTTTGTAAATGAAATTCTAGGGTCTACCATAGCATACAATATATCGGCAACCAATGTTCCGAAAAGCGTAAGCAAGGCGGCGAACATAGTATCGGCAAATACAACGGGATAATCATTTGCTATAAGAGCATTGTAACTTACCTGCCCCATACCGGGAATAGAAAATATTTCCTCAATAACCACCGAACCCGAAAGTAATAAAGGAAAAACATTGGCGAATAATGTAATTACAGGCAGCAACGAATTACGGAATGCATGTTTCCATATCACCACATTTTCCGAAAGCCCTTTTGCCTGGGCTGTACGTATATAATCCTGCCCTATTACATTCAGCATACCTCCGCGCATTTGCCGCGATATAAATGCAAGTGAAGTATACGTCCAGCAGATTAAGGGCAATATTAACCTGTATAAACCCTGAGTAACATGATACATAAATGGAGCATCCGTAGGTATAGGTGCTGCGCCCGGTGCAGGAAACCAGGAGAACCAATCGCCGCCACAAAAGAAAATAATAAGCATGGTCGCGATCCAGAAATTAGGCAGAGAATAAAGCATAAATAAACCCGAAGTAGTAATTTTTTCTCCCCTGCTGCCTTTATTTACGGCAGCTTTTACTCCAATAGGTATGGCTATAAAATATGCCAGCAGTATAGAAATAAAACTTATGCCCATCGTCCATTTCATAGCATCCCAAATTATGGGGCCAACAGGGCGCATATCCTGGTATGATATACCAAAATCTCCCCGCATGAAATTGACCAGCCAATGGTGGTATTGGTTTCTGAAACCATACCAATGTATTACAGGTATATATTTACTGAACGAAGATTTATTATCAATAATATTTTTTTCTGCTTCTTTTACTGCATTAAAATTTACTGAAACCAATTCCAATGAATTAGTCCTAATTGAAATAACAGTATCCAGTTTCTTTAAAAGTGTGGCTATTTTATCTTGCTCGTAATTGGTGTATAAAACACTTACAGCAGCTTTTGCTTTATTAAGGTTTTCAGCATTTGAACTATCTGGTTTAATAATATTCAAATGATTTTCAAACTGCTTAATGGCCGAATAATACTGTGCCACATTGGGCCAGCTGCCATATATAAAAGCCAAGTGTGCCAGGTTGTCGCGCACATCAGTTTTAGCAATACGATAAAGTGTGTCGGGAGAAGTTGAGTTGGTGATGCTGAAATAAAACAAAGGCAGATCGAGCCCAAGCTTATGACGCATGGATATATATGCTGATTCATCAGCCAGGCCTTTTACCGATTGTCCCTCACCCTGCTGTTTTGATAATATGGTTTCAACCGGGTCGCCTGGTGCATTAATACCTATAACAAATGTAATTAGCGAAATCGCTATCAGTGTAGGGATAAAAATAAATATCCGTTTAACTATGTACTTCAGCATGCTGAAGGAAGGTTACACATTATTTATCAGAGCTTGCTTTGAAACCGGCCTCCCAGTAAAAGGGACTATTTGCTGATGGGTAAGCGTTTGAATATTTTTTGCTGATAGCAATAAGGGCTTCCTGGGTGCATAAAAAAATGTATCCGCATTTCTCATGCATTATTACCTGCAGGCGTTTAAGCATTTGTGCTTCTTTTACAGGATCCAGTTCTGTACGCATAGAGTCAATAAGCGCATCTGATTTAGCATCTCCAAAATTTACGTAATTAGAACCTTTATCAAGAGCAGAAGTTGTATAATATATCTGCTTATAGTCTTCAGGGCCGGGCTGAAAGAACCATCCGCCCATATACATCTCAAAATTATGGGTTCTAAGGTCTCCGAAATATACATTGGCTTCTTCTTGCTTTAATTCAACCGTTATACCCACCTTGCGCGCTGCTTCCTGGAACATCAGCCCTACTCTTTTCCGTTGCTCATTTCCTGAATTGAATTTATATTCAAGGGTAAAATCTGTTTTCTTGCCGTCAATTACTTTATCCAATACACCATCCCCGTCGCTGTCTTTCCAGCCGGCAACGGCTAATAATGCCTTAGCGGTGTCTATATTAAACGGGTAAGCCTTTATATCATAATTATATTCAGTTGTATCCATAGGAGATACTGCCCCGATAATTTGTTTCCCATAGCCATAAAACACATCTTTTATTATACGAGGTACATCTACCAAATAAGCAATAGCTTTCCGTGTATTCTCGTCTGTAAGTTTCGGATTTGCCATGTTCAAGCCAATATATGTATATGCTAACCTTAGTGGGTTGTATGTATTAAAGTTTTGGGTGAATTTTTCCGATTTGGGAAGTTCCACAAATTCATCGGGCTTAATAAAGTTTATTACGTCAATATTGCCAGCTTTTACTGAAACAAGTGCGGTAGTCATATCCGTCACCGTTTGGTAAATAAGCTTTGACGGATAGGCTTCGAAAAAACAATTAGTAGTATTCAATGCATCGCCCCACCAATTAGCTTTCTTTTCCAATACAACACGCTGACCGGTTGTCCAACTGGTAAAACGATATGCTCCGCTGCCGGAAATATATTTCGGGTCGCGGGAATATTTATCAGAATTGAATGCTTTGGCAAATGCAATCATTTTAGGGTCACGGAACACACTTGTATCACTATACATTTGTTTAATAGTAAAGTTTTCCATGTATTTGTTCGAGTCGTAAGCATATTCAGGTAATATATATGTATCGGTACCGGTAGCTATGGTAGCCATTATATATTTTGCATTATAAACAATAGTAAACTTTCTTGGGTTATCACTGTAAAGAAGCACGTCGCTAACCATATCGTAATATGATCTTAGTGATTCGTCATTTACATTAATGTTCTTAATTACTTTAAGAGTAAACTCCGCATCCTTCGCGGTAACCGGTGCGCCGTTATCCCACTTTGCTTCTTTCCTTATTTCATAGGTAATAAACATTCGCCCTGCCGAATCAACTCTAACCTGCGGAAGGTCATCGGCTAAAACCGGTACCAGCTTCAGCGTTTTGTAATCGAAATTTAGAAGAGGCTGGAAAATATTATTATCAATATCAGCGGCGGCATTGTCGGCAGCCAATATAGGATTGAGCGCTCCCGGGTCACCAAGCTGCCATAACACTATTTGTGTGGGGTTAGGTTTATACGATGTGCATGAATTTAACACAATGCCTGCTGCGAGCAGTGCAGCAATATAATATAAGCTTCCCCTCATTCGCTTTATTTATTTAAGCAAATCTACAAAAAGGAATGAATAATGGATTGCTTATTTAACTGAGTATTTTGAGGCGGGCAAAGCGAAGAAGCAATTGTTTCTTTTCTCCATTTTCGAACATTACTATTGCTTTGCTATTGGGGTATCGGCCTTCTATTGTTATCACTTCTCCAATGCCAAAGCGGTCGTGCTCAACTTTAGCGCCTGCCTGCAAATCGGTAAGGTGGCTATTGTCGACAGGGGCACCTGAGCTTACCTTTTTAAGACTCACCAACTTCTTACCAAATGTAGGAGCCGGTTTCATAACAGGAGGAGATACATTAAACACTTTTGGGCTTCTTGGGAATCCGCTATAAGAATCGTTTGAGGAGGAAGAAGAATTTGAAGAATACGAAATGACATTCTCAACACAGTCCTGCGGAATCTCTTCTAAAAACCGGCTTGGCTCACAACTTAAGGAATTACCATATTTATAACGGCTGATAGAATAAGATAAGTTGGCTTGTTTCTTAGCACGTGTAATAGCCACATAAAACAATCTTCTCTCTTCTTCTAATTCTTCGCGCGACATGATTGCCATTTGCGAAGGGAATAAATTTTCTTCAAGCCCGCCAATATATACATAGTTAAACTCAAGCCCTTTGGCAGCATGTATGGTCATTAACAAAACCTTATCGGCATCATGTTCTTCGTCTTCATTAATATCTTCGCTGGTAAGCAGGGCAATATCTTCCATAAACTTATCCAAAGTAGGAACAGGGCCTTCCTGGTCAGCCTTTTCGGTAAAGTCTTTCAAGCCATTTAACAACTCCTGTATGTTCTCCATACGGTTAACTCCTTCAGGTGTACGGTCCTGGTAAAGCTCCTTCATAATACCCGAAGTGGAAGCAATATAATCACCCATCTTATAAGCAGGATAGTCAGGTAATAAGGCTGTGAAACTTTTTATAAGGGTAACAAATTCTTTTATTTTTTCAATGGCGCGCGTTTGTAATGGTAAATTAAAATCAGCAATGTTTTCCATCACTGTCCAAATGCTAACATCGTTATCGGCAGCAGCCACAATCATTTTATCGAAAGTAGTATCGCCAATACCACGCACCGGGTAATTGATAACGCGGCGTAATGCTTCCTCATCGTGCTGGTTTATTGTCAGGCGGAAGTAGGCCATTAAATCTTTAATCTCCTTACGCTGGTAGAAAGATACGCCACCATAAATACGGTAAGGTATGTTGAGTTTACGCAATGCTTCCTCTAAAGGACGGCTTTGTGCATTGGTACGGTATAGTATGGCAAACTCTTTGTTTTTTGCTTGTTTCGAAACGCGCGTATCGAAAATAGATTGAGCTATTAACCTACCCTCTTCCGAATCGCTGAAAGCACGGCTTACACGAATTTTTTCGCCTTCTTCATTCGATGTCCAGACTGTTTTTTGCAGCTGGTCGCGGTTTTTAGATATTACCTGGTTGGCAGCAGCTACAATGGTTTTGGTAGAACGGTAATTCTGTTCCAGTTTAAATATCTGGGTATCGGGGTAATGCTTTTGAAAGTTAAGTATGTTCTGGATATTCGCTCCGCGGAAAGCATAAATACTCTGCGCATCATCACCCACCACACATATATTAAGGTGCCTTGCCGCAAGCTGGCGCAATATCATGTATTGTGAAAAATTGGTATCCTGGTACTCATCTACCAATATATAACGAAACATATCCTGGTATTTCAACAACGATTCAGGATGATCGCGCAACAGCATATTGGTATGGTATAGCAGATCATCAAAATCCATAGCACCCGATTTATACAAACGCTTGTTATAGGTTTCATAAATCTGTGCAAAGTGTTCACGTCTCGCTGCCCTGTCTTCGTTTATATATTGTATATCGTTCAAATATTCTTTGGGCGAAATGAGCATGGTTTTCATAGAAGAGATACGGCCCAGCAAACTCGATGCTTTATAGGCAGTATCGTTCAAACTCATTTCTTTTACAATACTCTTGAGCAATGTTTTCGAATCATCGGTATCGTAAATGGTAAAGTTAGCCGGGTACCCAATTTTGGTGGCCTCACGTCTTAACAAACGTGCAAACACCGAGTGGAAGGTACCCATCCACAAGTCGCGGGCATGGTCGCCGATCAAATGCGCAATACGCTCTTTCATTTCACGGGCCGCCTTATTGGTAAACGTAAGCGACAATACCCTATATGGATCAACACCTTTATTTAGCAGGTGAGCAATGCGGTAGGTAAGCACCCTTGTTTTGCCCGATCCTGCACCAGCAATAATCATTACAGGGCCTTCTGTGGCCTCTACTGCACCGCGTTGTTCACTATTTAAATGTGCCAGAAAATCGTTTTCCATCAGCTAATCTCTCCTCATTTTTTAAAGGCATTCAAAGTTAGTACTAAAGATGCAACGATAATAAGATGTTAATAAATCTTGTATTAATTATTCAATTGCTATAAATAGCTTTGTGTCATAATTAATTGCACAACCCATTTAATGAAACGGTATCTTTTCCTTTTTCCTTTACTTTTTATTTTGGCCTGCAGCCACCATACCGATTCGAAATACCCCGGATATTTTAGTAAAAATGGTAAGGTTTTTTATAAATATTCCGATTTAGGTAACAGCCATAAGCTTGCCCGTAAAGGAGACATTATGGAAATTGTTTTAAGCTACACTAAAATGAATGATTCCATTTTTTGGGATTCGCACGATAATGGTTTTCCCTTCGCCATCTATCTCCCCTACGATACACTTAATACAGGAGGCAGTTACCAGCAGATCTTATTAAGCGGAAACGAAGGCGACAGCATTAATTTTATTGTTCCCGCCGGTGGGGTGTTTAAGAACATCTTACATATAAGGCTTCCTTATTTTCTGCATAAGGATGATATGATGAAAGTAAATGCCCGCATTTCAGCTATTATGGATGAGGGACAATATGCTGATAAACAGAGAAAAATAAGAGAATACCGTAAGGATATGGACCTGCAGGAGCAATTAAATCTTTTGCAATATGCCACTGTAAATAATATACCCAATGAAGCCAAGCAGGATAATATTTATTTTATGCCTGAAACCCAGGGCACAGGGCCGGAAGTAACGGACCACAGTCTTATAAGTATAGCCTACAAAGGTTCATTTTTGAATGGCCGCATGTTCGATTCGGTATCCATCATAGCCCCTCTGCAATTCAGGCTGGGAGACACCGCACAGGTAATTACGGGGCTCGAAATTGGTATAAAAAGGATGCGCGAGGGCGAGAAAGCGAAAATTATTATACCTTCGCAACTCGCCTTTGGAGAGAACGGGTCCTCCACGGGTATTGTTCCACCTTATACTTCTGTAATTTATGAGGTAACAATGTTGAAAGTAAACAACCCGGGAAAATAACACTTTATTATTACTATGAAATACAACATGTTCAAATTAGGTATTTACACCTTTGCAGTTGCGGCTTTATTAGCCGGATGTAAGGGAAATGGTTTTGAGACTGATGCTGCAACAGGCGTTCAGTATAAGTTTTTTAAACATGCCGACAATGGCCAGAAACCTTCACTTGGTGACATTGTTAATGTGAAGATGGTTTTCAAGAACGATAAGGATTCTGTTATCAATAATTCGCAAAAAAATGGCGATTCAACCGGTACATTCAGAGTTCCGCTTAATAAAACATTTAATGGCTGCCTTGAGCAAGGTATTACCCTGATGTATATTGGCGACAGTGCTGAGTTCAAAGTAAGTACTGATTCACTGTTCGCTAAAATGAGCCGTGACCCGCACGCCAAAATGCCTCCTTTTTTACATCCCGGCACTTTTTTAACCTTTAACATTACACTTGTTAAAATACAAACCCAGAAAGATGCCAATGCCGAGCGCGAGCAAATGATGGAGAAATATAAAGCGGAAATGATGGAACGCAAGGGAAAAGAAGCGGGTGACATTGCAAAATTCCTTTCCGACAATAAATACACAGCCAAGCCAACCAAGGATAGCTTGTTCTTTTTAGTGCGTAGCGGCAAAGCAGGTAAAGCAGTAAAAGAAGGCGATTCTATTTATGTAAAATACACCCTTTACCAGCTCGACGGTACCGTATTGGAAACATCTGACCACGGACCTGGCCACAATGCATATCCTGTAGTTTACAGCAAAACTATGAGTGTAATACCGGGTTGGATTGAAGCGCTTGGCATGATGCACGATGGTGAAAAAGTTAAGGTCTTAATACCTTCTGCTATCGCTTATGGCGCACGCGGAAACCGTGGCATTGCCCCTTTCACTCCTCTTGTATTCGATCTGGAAATAACAAGGCTTGTATCTCCTAAAAAATAATTTATAATTATAAAGCCCCGTCCCGAGCTATCGGGACGGGGCTTTTACTTTTCCATACACCCCCTTACATGTTAAAAAAAATCAACCTTGTTTTTGTGCTACTTGGTTGTATTGCCATTACCACTACTTCTTTAGCACAAACAAAAACCAATGTAAATAAAGCTACCCGGGCAAAAACCTCTAAAGCGCAAGTACGCAAAATAATTTTCACAAAAGACAATACTACCGGCGTTGAGTATCATTTCTTCAAACACGATAAAAAAGGTAAGAAACCAGTAATAGGTGATTTTGCAAATGTGAAGCTGGTTTTTAAGAATGATAAAGATTCTGAAATAAGTAACTCGGCAACAAAGGGCGGAGACTCATTAGGCACTTATAAGATACCACTTACCAAATACTTTACTGGCTGTCTTGAACAAGGCATTACACTTATGGCTATTGGCGATAGTGTTGAATTTAAAGTGAGTACCGATTCGGTATTCAATAAATTTAACCGTACCCCTAATGCTAAAATGCCTTCCTTTTTGCATGCAGGCACCTTTTTAACTTTTAATGTTAAACTTATAAAGTTCCAGACCGAGAAAGAAAACAATGATGAACGAGAGCAACTTAAAGCGAAGTATACGGCGCAAATGCTGGTGCGTAAAGCCCAGGAACCTTCAGCTATTGCAAAGTACCTCGCTGATAATAAAATTACGGCAAAACCAACCGAAGACAGCTTGTTTTTTATAATGCGCAAGGATACAGGCGGTAAGGCCATTAAAGAGGGCGATTCGGTATTTGTAAAATATACTCTTTACCTGCTCGATAATACTATACTTGAAACATCGGACCATGGCCCGGGAAAGGATTCATTCTATTTTGTTTATAGCAGGAATATGCAGTTAATACCTGGTTGGATTGAAGCCTTAGGAATGATGCACGAAGGAGAAAAAGTAAAAATTCTATTACCTTCATCTATTGCTTATGGCGAACGTGGCTCAAGAACAATACAACCTTTTACCCCGCTTGTTTTCGACTTAGAAGTAACAAAAGTAATAACACCATAAAATAATTTATAAAATGATTAAAAAACTGAACGTTGTTTTTGGCTTTCTTGGTTGTATAGCTATAACCACAGCCTCTGTGGCACAAACAAAACCTGCAGCCGCTAAAAATGCTCCAACAAAAACGACAGCTAAAGCGCAACCGGGCAAAATAGTTTTCACGAAAGATCCTGTCACCGGTGTGGAATATCATTTTTTTAAGCACGATAAAAAAGGTAAGATGCCTGCAATTGGTGATTTTGTAAACGTGAAAATGGTTTTTAAGACCGAAAAGGATTCTGAAATAAATAACTCTGCTAAAAGAGGCGGCGACTCATTGGGTACATACAGGATACCGCTTGCAAAGAACTTTAAAGGCTGTCTTGAACAGGGTATTACCATGATGGCCATAGGCGACAGTGCAGTATTTAAAGTAAGTGCCGACTCGATGGTTAAAATGAACCGTAATCCACGGGCAAGAGTTCCAAATTGGATACACCCGGGAACTTCTTTGGTTTTTTATGTGAAACTTGTAAAATTCCAGACCCAGGAGGAAATAGCTGCTGAACAAAAGAAAGCAACAGAAGCTGTCAGGATGAAAGAAAAAGAATCTATTACAAAATATATTACCGATAGCAACATTCATGTTACTCCTACTGCCGATAGCCTTATGATACTTAAACATACGGTAACTGCAAATAAACTTATACAAGATGGAGATTCGGTTTATGTTACTTATGTAGGAAAATTACTTAATGGCCAGGTATTCGACCAATCGGCCAACCATGCCGGTGTACCCGGTTTTGTAACCATAGCAGGCCAACCAACTCTTGCAACTGTTTATACACCATCAATGCATCTTATACAAGGCTGGGTAATTGCTTTAGGCAAGATGCACAACGGAGATAAGATCACTATACTTACCCCGTCGGCAATTGCATACGGAGAACATGGCGCCGGAGGCTTAATTGGGCCAAATACTCCATTACTATTTGACATGGAAGTATTGAGAGTGATTTCCAACAAATAAAACTGAGTTATTAATTTTAAATAGCGACTAGAATGACAACACAAGCAACACCAGAACAAGCAGCCATTGCAAAATATATTGCTGAACATGGCGCAGGTGCAACACATATTACAGATAGCATGTATATGCTTAAAAATACTGCCGGCACAGGTAAAGCTGTAGCTAACGGAGATAATGTTGAAGTACGTTATAAAGGAATGTTCCTTGACGGAAGCGTATTTGACCAATCGGCCAACCATGGCGGTAAAGGAACTTTTAGCTTTGAATATAGCCCCGATGTAGCCCTTATACAAGGCTGGGTGAAAGTAATTGGTAACATGTGCGAAGGTGAAAAACTGACAGTGCTTATACCATCATGGCTTGCTTACGGTAAACGTGGCGCCGGAGGCTTAATTGGCCCCGATACTCCTTTGATATTTGATATTGAAGTGGTAAAAGTAAGCTAACCTGAAATAAAAAAAGGGTAAGCTACTTACATCGCGCCGCTCAACCGCAATGCCCTTGCTTCCTTCCGAACCTGGGGGAGTTAAGCAGGAGCTGGCCGTATAAGGCTTACCCGCCGCAAATGTATTATTATTTCTTTGTTGTGATGCTGCTTTCCAGCAGAGAAGCGCGAAACTTTTCTGCGTAACCCAAAATAATCGAAGGCGTAAACTCCTTCTCCTCACCTATTCTCCCTATTATTGGGTAATTGCAAAATGATAGGATTGCCTTTTCCGATTGCACGTTAGGCGTACCACTAATTACAATGCCCATTACCGGAATGTTCCTTTGCTCCAATGCCTGTAATGTCAACAGTGAGTGATTAATACTGCCCAGGTAATGACGAATAACTACTACTACAGGTGTATCGAATGCCTCAATCATATCAATAACCAATTCCTTTTCATTAAGCGGCACCATTAAGCCCCCTGCGCCTTCAATAACCAATGTATTTGAAGTAATGGGAATTTTAATGTCTTTTATTCTAATTGATATTCCTTCGGCAGCGGCAGCGGCATGCGGAGAAGCAGGCATTTTCAACCGGTATGCTTCCGGGTGAATAACGGTCTTTTTATTTGATACCAAACTTTTAACGGTTCCGGCATCAGTGTAATCTAATCCGGCCTGAACAGGTTTCCAGTAATCAGCCTGCAAAGCTTCAGTAATAACTGCAGCAACAATAGTCTTACCTACATCGGTACCAATGCCTGTAACAAACATTTTTTTCATTTATCAAGCGTTTTCCCGAGCACGTTTAATAATATATCCAACTCATCAATGGTATTATATGCATGCAGGCAAACCCTAATCCTCTCTTTACCCTTTGCCACCGTTGGGCTCATAATGGGTCGCACATCCATATTGTGCTCTTGTATAGCCAGTGCCAATTTTTTCACTTTCTCGTTACCGGGTATTACCAGGCTTTGTATAGCACTCGTACTGTCAATCCATTTATTACCGCTTTTTATTTTGCTCCTGAAAAAATTCATGCTTTTAAAATATTTGATATTAGCATGCAGTTTTTTCACCTCTTCTGAACTCTTTTCTAATAATTTATAGGCACATTCTATGCTTACCAAACTATGCAAAGGCAACGATGTGGTATAGATAAATGAGCGGGCGTAATTAATAAGGTATTGTTTCAATGTTTCGCTGCCAACCACTATTGCTCCGTGGCAACCCATAGCTTTACCAAAGGTATGTACCCGGGCATATACTTTGTCTTCCAGGCCCAGCTCCTGCACTTTACCCAAACCAAAAACACCAGTGGCATGGGCTTCATCAACTATACAATGAGCAATGAACTTATCGCACAGCTCAACCATATTTTCAAGTGGAGCGGTATCACCATCCATTGAATAAATGGATTCCGCCACCACAAAAACATTTCCTTTTGCTTTATGCAACCTTTCTTCGAGGTGAGCCAAATCATTATGCCTGAACGGAAAACTGGTTGCACGTGAAAGCCGTATGCCATCATGTATAGAAGCATGTACTAACTCATCGTAAATAATAGTATCGCCACGTGATGCAATGGAAGAAAACAGCCCTACATTAGCATCGTAACCCGAATTAAAAAGAAGCGCTGCAGGCGCTGCATGTATTTTTGCCAATGAAACTTCAAGTTCTTCAGCATATTTAGAATTACCTGCCAATAATCTTGACCCGCCTGAGCCATTATTTATTTTCAGTTCCTTCATCCTTTCTTCTATCATAGAAAAAAGAATGGGTGAACGGGCAAAGCCCAAATAGTCATTGGAACAGAAGTCTACTCCCTTATCGGTAATAAATAATTTTCGTAAAGCACCTTTGCTTTCTCGTTGGGCTAATATTTCAGCAATTGTTTTTTCAGCAGGAAACATAATACTACTTACCGCAGGCTCATCAGAGTTTTGATACATCACACCGTATTCCGAAGGAGAATATGCTCGTATAAATATTGTGTACAATTACACTTGGATTCTCATTCTGGTTATTATGAAAGTATTTGTATTCAAATTCAGGATGCACAAACACACGTATATAATCAAGTATTTCGTAATCCAATAAAAATCCGGCACTGATATGATATGTGCGGGCTATCTGGTCGTTGCCAAAAAAATTAAGGTGGTGTATACCATCATAGCCATAAAAACCTGCATTCATTGTATATTCTAATGAATACGGTTTACCGTTGCAAAAACTAAAAGGAGCTTGCATTAAAGCATATATTTCATTAAACCAGAAATTCTCGGTAAAAAGAAGGTAGCTGTTAGGTATACTTCTGCCTGAGCTATCTGAAGAGATCAGGGAAAGTTTATCCATAGAAAATTTCTCAAACCGTATACCTGCCCCCAGCCTTATTTTACCTATGGGTGCGCTTACCGAGAAATCGTAGCAGAACATAGGGTTAGTGGCTTGCAATTTCAAATCGCCATATTTTAAAACACTTCCATCAATATTATAAAGCGGGGCATCATAAAAATGAGAATTCCAACGGGCAGAACCTACTCCATAACTAAAAGCAACATAGTACTTTTTATCTTTTTTAGTTTTTTGGGCATCGTAATAGGTTTGCGCGGATAGTTCTCCGGCAAAAAGGGAAAGAAAACAAAATACAAAAACATGGTGGATAGTTCTTTTCATTCGCCCAAACGGAACAAGTATTAGGCTGCAATTTAATAAAAAAGAGGTATGTTTTTACATCCAAGCCAAATTTATGGCTCTGTGTAATAAAAATCAGGGCCTTATTGCAATTTCATAAGGGTCGACCGATACTTCCACCTTATTTTTTTTATCGAGTTTTTGGGTGCCAATATCTATAAATGAAATGTAGCCGTCTGCCCCTCCGCAGGCTGTGGTATGGTGTGGTGCAGGCCCTCCTGTACCGATAAGATTGCGGCAGGCCACATAAACCAGCCCTGCTTTATCATCTACAGCAATTCCATGGGGTTCCCACCCGGCATAAATGGTAGAAAGAGCCGTTTGATTGTAGTAATTTATGGAGGTTACGGTGCCATGTTTTCCCGGAAAAGAAACAGTATCATCCTGGCAGGTTACAAATGCATAAGGGGTTGCTGCATTGTTAGAAAAAGCAATTTCCTGGGGGTATATACCGGTAGATATCTGGTTGTAAATACTGTCGTTGGCAATTTCAACTACTGTAACTTCGTTAGATGCCTGGCAGGTAACATACAAATATTGCCCGTCAGGCGATACACTGCAGGCATGCGGCTGCATGGTAGTTGAGGTGGTATTCTGTGGGTTACCATCAAGGGAAACACCTTTCATCATTTTAGGTGAAAGCGGATTCGACACATTCATTTTATACAAAAAATTGCCGCTATTACATGTCACATATAGTATACTATCATGGTTGGTAAGAGCTGAGCCGTGTGTATATACAAAAGGGAAGCCGTTATAAGGCACTACCTGCATAGGTAAAGTATCGAGCCTTACATAATCAACTGCACCGGTACTGGCCCAGCTTACACAAAAGCCTTTTGAACCATCTTGTGATATGGCCATGGTGTTCCAGCTTGAACCTGAAGGACCAGTTAAGGCAACTTGTGAAACAAGCTGGTCGGTTGCCGTGCTGAATTTTTGAAGGTACTGACCATTAAAAAAAATTATATACCAGTAAAGCCCGTCGGGCGATACGGCTATATCATGCGGAGATTCAATAGAAGTGGGGTTAGCCCCAACATCGGTATATCGCATTATAAGCTCCGATTTTTCATCAAATACTGTAACATTATCGCAACCCTGGTTACATACATAAAACTTTGAACGCTGTGCATTATCAGACCACATTACGAACCCATCTGCATTTGGCGCTCCATTTTTTATCCAGTTATTTATGCTTGCCACTTCGCCGTGCGAAAGAGGTGTACGGTATAGTGGCATACTTGGCGGAGTGCTTACTCCCAAATCGGGGTAAGTATTTGTAAATATCATCATGGTGCTAAAACCCGGGCTATAAGGTACGGTTACGCTCCCGTTCGAACTGCCTCTGAACATAGTATTCCAACTGGAAAGGTCGAGGCCGTTGCAGCCACCTGCACCTTGCTGGTCATGGCATCCGGTTACAGCACATTTAGTGGTTATTATTTTCCCTACATCGCTGGGGTACCCGGCATAATAAGGGGTTTGCTCTTTCTGTTCACAGCTCTGAATAAAAAACAGGGAAACGAAGAAAATGGCCTTAGCAAGGGTTTCCACATTCTTCTTCATATACTAAACGTCTGTTAAAAGTAGCTGGCGCAGGGTTTGCTATGTGTGCGCAGCCTGAACGAAAGTACAATACCGGCAAAAGAATACCAGTCATCTTTACCATTGCCGCGTTGTTCGCCAATATCAGCGGCCTTATCGGCTGTTAAGCTCCTGTCGGCCATGGCAACGGCAAGCGGGCCATTAACTCCTCTGCTGGATGCTAAAATAGCGGGGTCAACATAAGTTTTGCTTACATCATCAAGGTATCCGGTAAATGTTTTGCGCATTCCCCATTCAATACTGATACATATTGTTTTTGAAAAATTAGCCTTAATTCCAACTCCGAAAGGTATTGCAGGTTGTATTAAGCCATACGGCTTTTTCGGATTTGCTGAAGTCCCCTGCCCCTCGGTACCCAGCGGTTGTAAAGCCACCCATTGGTTACCCACATTGCCCTGCGGATTCATTTCAAATACACCAAACCCGGCGAAAATATATGGAGTGAAAGGGTGCTTGGGATTACCTAATTCATATTCGAGAAAGTTAAATTCAGCCTGAACTGATAATTCATCAATAGGAGATTTAAAATTAAGGTTCCTCTCTCTTTGCGATTGTGAAAGTGACTGGGAATCATCAGCAGTAACCGAACCAAAAAACAGGTTGGCCCTTGCCGCAAGGCGGTTAGTAACATTATAACGTACCGCAACCCCGGCAGCAACCCTGGTAAATTGATTAA
>JABCZW010000027.1 GCA_013289475.1 Bacteroidota bacterium | reverse complement strand
GTTTTCAGCAAACTGCAGGTAGCCCGGGAGTTAATATAGGTGGTCAAGCCTATCCTGTAAGTTATGTTCCCTGGCAAGTAGTTGCAATGGATTTAACACCCTATGCAGGCACTAATGTAACTTGCGTAATTAGCTGTAGTTGGTGTTTATATAATTATGATTGGGCGTATTGCTATATAGATGCTGATTGTCCAATTTCTGATACAGGAAACATTCCTACTTGTACTCCATTGCCTTTCCAAATAAAGGGACCTACAGGCTTCTCCACCTATTCATGGACAGCGCCTGCAGGTAATACTCCTGCTACCTCCACTTCAGATTCTATTCCTGCAACTGTAGCCGGCACTTTTACATTAAATTGCTCGCTTAATACCTGTACACCGGCTACTAACTATACTTTCAAATATGTTGTTGAAACAAGCCCTGTAGCAAGTTTTACTGATATTGCTACTTCTGCATGCCCGGGTGGTTATTCCTTTACAAGCACATCTTCCACAGGTGGCGGTTCTCCTATTACTGCCTATACTTGGGAATGGGGTGACGGGTCGTCTAATGGCACCGGCGCTACTGCGACACATACATTCCTGAGTCCAAGTACTAATACAGTTACGTTAGTTGTTACAAATGGTGTTTGTGCGGATAGCATAAATGAGGTAAACATAAGTATCTTCCTGTACTATATTAGGCCCGCCATTTACTGATCCGCTCCAGCCTTTATTGATATCTTCTGTGTAGAATATCTGCATACCCCATCTGTCGAATATATACATCTGGAAACCGCAAACAAAGCCCCCTTTAACTTTAAACACATCGTTCAAGCCATCTCCATTGGGAGAGAATGCATCCGGAATATACAGTGTATAGAAGGGTTCTATTACTACACACTGGTTAGTTGAGTCTATGCATCCATGTATATCCGCAACCGTTAGGCTGGCACAATACACACCTGTGTCTAGATATGTATGTATAGGGTTTTGTAAAGAACTGGTCTGGTCAGTTTGGTCGTTGAACTGCCAGAACCATGTAACAATTTTGCTGCTGTCTTTAGTTTGATCGGTAAACTGCACAGTTGGCTCAATAATAGTTACTGGTATTGGAGACCAGGTAAATGCAACTTGCGGGTGATTATAAACAGTAACTAAATCAGGTATAGTTAAACTTGATGAACAACCACTGTCAGAAGTAACTGTAAGTCCTACTGAATATATTCCGCCGACAGTATAACAATGTGAAGGGGTTTGTTGAGCTGATGTCGCCCCATCGCCAAATGCCCATGCCCAGCTTTTTATTCCGCCTGTAACAATAGTACTCTTATCTGTAAAGTTTACACATAATGGTGAACACCCACTTACCGAAGTATCAGGCAAGAAACTTACCACTGGTAACGGATCTACTGTTACTACTACGCTGGCAGTTGCGAAAGGTGTCCCGCATGCATCGCTTACAACAACAGTATATGTAGTGGTTACTGCCGGACTTGCAGCGGTATTTTGACAAGCTGTGCAGCTTAAGCCGGTTGAAGGTGCCCAATTATAAGTATATGTTCCGTCTCCCCCACTTGCCGTAGCACTAAGATTTACACTATTGCCCGGGCAAGTGGCTTTGTTTAGTGGAACCTTTACAGTTAAAGGAGGGTTCACATCAACAATGGCATCAACCGGTAATGCCGTGCAACCATTGGCATCTGTTACATTAACGGTATATGTTGTATTAACCACCGGGTTTACTGTACAATTAGATGTTGTGCATCCTGTATTCCAGGTATAAGTGTATGGTCCGGTGCCTCCAACTGCAGACGCGGTTATAGTAGCATTTTGCCCAATGCATATTGTTATTGGCGGGCCCGGTGTAGCCACAACCTGCGCAGGCTGGCCTACTGTGCCAGAGGCCGTAGCTATACAGCCACTTGGATCGGTAACTGTTACGGTATAATTATTGGCTGTTAATGTGCTGGCAGTACTACTGTTACCCCCCGATGGTGACCAATTGTATGTAAAAGGCCCGGTTCCACCTTTCAGGCAACAAACCAAAGAGCCATCATTTCCACCAAAGCAGGTTGCGTTTGTAACACCACATATTGAAACTGTATCTGTTGAACTATTAGGCATAATTATGCATACCGAATCGGCACACTTATTAAAGTCGGTAACGGTAACACAATAAGTACCCGATGTAACATTGGTAATGCTTGTAGTTGTAGAGCCATTGCTCCATGAATAAGTATAAGGTGTTACACCTCCTGTTACTGAAATAGTAGCGCTACCGTTTGCCTTGCCACAGGTTGCCGGGGTTATTGCTTTAGTTATTACTATGGATGAGCCTGCTCCTACCACAAGCCCTGTTGAATCATGTGTGCATCCATTTTTATCGGTAACAACAACAGAGTAATTACCTGCACATAAGCCATTAATATTAGCCGTTGTGGCAGCATTGCTCCACATATAGGTATAACCGGTTGTGCCGCCATTGGGTATAACTGTTGCCTGTCCATTACATCCGCCACAGGTTACAGCAAATGCCGATGCACTTATCGTCAGGGCTGTAGGTTCAGTTATAGTAACTGTTGCGGTAGTTACACAGCCTCCTGCATCATTTACAGTAACAGTATAAGATCCTGATGCTAAGTTATTGGCTGTCTGAGTTGTTTGAGCAGAAGGATTCCATGAATAAGTATACGGTGTTGTGCCCCTGTTTACTCCCACAGTTGCACTGCCACTATCCCATCCAAAACACCGAGCATTTGTACTTGAAATGATTGAGTCTCGCGGGCCATTTATATTACTGATTGAAACCGAAGTTTTTAAGACACAGCCATTAGCATCGGTAATGGTTACCGGATAAGTACCTGCAGGCTGGCTTGTTATGGTCGGTGTAGTTTGTGCCCCTGCAGTCCATAAATAGGTATATGCTGTTGTTCCACCGGCCGGAGTTATAGTAGCCGAACCGGCACTTGCCCCACAGGCAGTAGATACGCTGGAAGGTGTTGCGGTTAAGGCTGGTGGCTGCGTAACTGTAATCACTTCAGCGGCAGTATCACAACCGCCAGCATCTTTAATATCACAGGTATAGGTACCAATACCTAAATTGTTTGCCGATGAACCCGTACCCACAGCCGGAGTCCATGTGTAGGTATATGGTGTAGTTCCTCCTGAAACATTTAAACTTATACTTCCACTGCTACCACCATTGCATTTTACATTGTTTATGGTTTTAGTTACTGTAAGGGATCCGCCGGAGCCAGAACCACTATTAATATTTACTGTATCTGTAAACTTTTGAATATTACATCCTATAGGTATTGAAATAGTTACTGTGTAAATTCCGGGGCATAAATTGGTTGCGGTTTCTGTATTTTGCCCGTTACTCCATGCATAAGTTGCATTAATGGTGTCGGGGTTACCGCAAAAAGTAAGCATGGCTTTTGCGGTGCCATTACAAGCACTGCATGCAGCAGGCGTGCGGGTTTTGGTGATAACAGGAGGTGGACTGGCAGGTAAATTAATTGCCGTTATTAATGCGTTGCCACCCACATACATACTCTTGAATGCCGTATCTATTACAATATCGTAGGTTTGGCTTGTGGGTACACTTATAGTTGATGTTTTTGTTAAAGCTGAATTATACACCATAACAGCAGAATCATATCCAACATATATGTTTTCGCATACATCTACCGCTAACCCTCCTGAAAAAAGATTGTAATAGGTAGTACCATTATCAACGCGGGTAGAAGCTACCTGTTGGTTTGCAACGATTGAACCTGTTGTTTTGTTCATTTTTTCCAGTCGGTCTCCGTCATAAAGATATATCCAATTCATGCTTACCGCAATTCCATTAAATCCATTTCCATAATATCCGCCGCCCGTTCCTGAAGCAACGTATCCAACAGTACCATCTTCGAGAAAATGAAACCCGTCGCGGGCACTAAAAACTGTAGGTATTAAACCTGGCATAGGCAGCTTAAAAAGAAAATTATTAGCATTGCCTGTATCAATAGCATCCGATGTAGAACACATATAACATGTTCCCCCATTGGGGTCAACAGCAAGCATACAAACATCATGATAAGCGGTGGCAACACCCATTACATTTTGCGGTGTAAGTGTTGTAAGTGTAGTATCGAGTGTACAGGCTTGATTGGTCGCTGAAGTCCCTCCTGCCCCACATACAATTACATGGTCGCACTCGTCATAATCATCTCTCCACAATTCGTCCAGACCACCTGTACCGGACCATGTTGCAGTTAAGGCACCAAGCGAATTTATTTTTAATGCCTTAGCGCCGCTACCATCGTAACCTTCTGTAAGATATGAAGTGCCACTGATTTTATCTACCGCAAAATCACCATAACAGGTTACTAACCCTGTTGCACTATAAACCCATTGTATTGCTCCCAGATTATTAAGTTTTATTTCCTGAAATGGACCACCGCTACCGTAAGCGTAAACATTGCCCCACTTATCATAATCAACATCATAAACTTTATCCATTTGTCCGGTACCCGGGAATGGATCGGTAGTCCATGGGTCAATATCAAGTTCTTGTGAATTATCTAAAGGCTTCTTTGCAACAAAGCCTTCTACAGAACCATTAAGAATATAACTGATACTTGCTTTTCCGTTACTCGCTGTATAAAAACTTACAGGGGCATGGTCAATAAAATCACCTACTGATGTATTTACAAGCACATTCCCTCCTTTGTCAATGTTCAAACTGTTTGCACCTGTATATTTTAATTTCAGCACAGAAATATCAGCCCCGGGATGCACCAGTACATTATATTTTACACCTCCTTTAGCAGGAAAGAAATACTCCACATCAATACCCGGATAGAGATTTTTATAAGTAAGTTTTTTATAACCCTCGGCTCTTACATTTACTATAGGATTACCGATAGAATAAGCATAATAGTATGACAAGGCGCTATCGGCAACAACAGTAACACCAGAGTTTGCCCCTACCCATTCTGCCTTAAGGTATTTAAAGACCGGCGGAGTATATCCTGCTTTGTCAGGATCATCGCCATCTTCGTCATGATGCCCTGCAAAAAAAAACTTCTGCTTTGTTTCTGAATACTTAAATATTACGCCTGTCTTGGTAAAATAAGCATTTACATTGCGTGAACTGGTGCCATACATTACATCATTAGCAGAAGTAAGTGTACTATCGAACTGCCCAAGGTTCTGAATGAATATTTTATTGTCGAAAGGGTTAACTGCCCACCTTATTCCATAGGCGTCGTTACTGCCGGGATCGGCATTTTTATCATGTTTAGTCGGGGGTATATGTTGTGCATATACTCCTGACATGCACAATACCAGGGAGATGAGTACTGTTACATATCTTTTCATAGCCAGGTTTAGAACACTACGAAATCAAAAGTAAGCAATCAGTATTGCTTTTCAAACTATTTAATACGGTTTTTACAAGAACTTTTCAGCAATAATCCCTTTTCTGATTTTTGGGCTAATCATCAAATCAAGTAATTACTTGATTATAGTCACGTTGCCAATGTACCTGTGATCGGCATGATTTACACAATCAACAGTATTTATAAGATAAAGATAAGTGTCTTCCTGAGCAGTAGCTGAACCACTTCCAACCTTACCGTTCCAACCCTTATTTATATCAGTGCTATGATACAGCTGTTGCCCCCACCTGTCGAAAATATACATCTCAAAGCTACATACGTAAGTACCTTTTGGCGAAAACACTTCGTTAAGCCCGTCATTGTTAGGTGAGAATGCATTGGGGATGTAAAAGGTGTACAAGGGTTGAATGTCAATGCAACCATTTATTGAATCAATACAACCATGCTTATTAATTACGGTCATAGTGGCGCAATACACTCCCGTATCAGGATAAGTCATAATAGGATTTTCATCAAAGCTTATTGTTTCATCAGGGTCATTAAATTGCCAGAACCAACCATTAATTCCATAGGCATCAATAGTTTTATCAACGTATTGGATAGTCGGATTCAAAATAGTTGTTTTCTCAGGTGACTCGGTAAATGCTGCTTTAGGGTAGCTATATACATTTATCATTTGCGGAATACTCAGGTTCGCACTACAGCCACTATCTGATGTAACTATTAAGTTAACTGTAAAGGCACCGGAGTTATTAAAACAATGCTTGGGGTTTTGTAAAGTTGATGTAGCACCATCGCCAAAATCCCACATCCAGTTTTTAATAGTTCCTACTGATATAGTTGAGAAATCGGTAAAATCTACACATACAGGGGAACAGCCGGTAAGCGTATCTGCCGTAAATTGTACCTTAAGCGCAGAACTTGAACCAATATTAAATACAGTAGTATCATTGGGAGCAATACAACTTACTCCATTATCATGCACTATAACTGAATATGTGCCTGAACAAAGACTGTCAACCGTTTGAGTTGTCATATTACCTGGAAACCATGTATAGGTAAATGGTCCACCAGAGCCTCCGATTATTGAAGTTACTCCCGCACTTGAATTACAAGCTGTGCAGCCGTTGCTTGAAAAAGTAGTGTTTACTTTCATAACTGAATTACCGCCAATGTTAATAGTAACTGTATCGGTTTCTGTTCCGCATGATGTTGTAGCAGAAACGATATATTGTGTAACCGCAGCAGTAGGTGTTGCAATTACCACGGGACCCGAGGTTGTATTCAGTCCTGCTGCCGGAGACCAGGTAAACGTACCTGAACCACTGGCAGTAAGCGTTACGGGTTGCGGTTTACAAAAACTTGTATCCTTTGGTGATACAGTTAAAGTTTGGTCGGCGGCACAATGCATACCCTGGTATTGCAAAAAAACACCTGAATCATATAAACAATCACCAATATCTACTATTGCAAGCTCCATGTGATATGTTTGGCATGGTATCACAGGTATAACAGCAACCAATGGCACTGTGAGTCCGTTATATTTAATAGAGTTATATGTTGGTGCAGATGGCACCGTATTTACCCTGAAATACGATGAATTTGTTGCGTCATTAACAGTATTTATAGAAACAGGAGTTGCAGTACCCGGTATAATAGCCACATCAGTACAGTTGTAATTACCTCCACCCGGTTTGGGCCCATTGATAAAGAATCCGAATGCATCATCGAAAGAGCCTACAAAGTCAGGGTACTCCTCTGATGCAAAAACATAGTTCATCTGCAGTGTATCGCAGTTAGGTATAATGTCAAAGGTTATAATACAAGGGTCGTGCTGTGCGCCGGTTACTAATCCGCTTATACAAACATCCGATGAACTGGTGCCCACACAATTGCTTGATATATTATTTGTATCGTTTGGGCCAATGGCGCCATGTACGCTACCATTAGTCATCAAAATACCATTGTTTACGCCAAGCCCGGTGCCGGCAGCATTAAATGAACCATACTGGCCGGTATCGCAATTAACCGCCAAATTAGTAACCTTTACTCCGGGCCCGAAAAGATCGGTTATTAAAGCGGCATTGGTAATATTACCATTAACCACTAATTGGCCTTTGGAACAGAATGAAATAAAAATAAGGGCAAAAAGTATCCCCTTTTGTAATGTTTTAGTATTACTAAATCGGTTCAGAAGTACTATTTCCTTCAATAGGGTTTTCAATGAATGTTCAGATACCGGGAATCTATCTTTAATATCTAATTAACAAATATATGCATTTTAGCAATTCTGTCGTAAAAATCCCCTACTCTATCTTCCTTTTTATGCACATATAAAGTTGGTATGTTTTTACGATATTTGCACCCCTAATAAAAACAACAATGACAGAGAACAGGCAAATTATATTTTCGATGGTAAACGTGAGCAAGATATTGCCCACAGGAAAACAAATATTGAAGAACATTTATTTATCGTTTTACTATGGCGCTAAAATTGGCGTAATAGGTTTAAACGGCTCGGGTAAATCAACCTTGCTTAAACTCATTGCAGGTATTGAACAATCATACGACGGCAAAATACATTTCTCGCCAGGTTATAAAGTTGGCTACCTGGAACAGGAACCCCTACTCGACCCTACTAAAACAGTTATTGAAATAGTACGTGAAGGTGCACAGGAAGTAACTGCTATTTTAAAAGAATACGAAGAAGTGAATAATAAGTTCTCTGAACCAATGAGCGACGATGAAATGGCTAAGCTTATTGAAAAACAAGCTCGTCTTAACGACCTTATTGAACAGCACGATGCATGGAACCTGGACAGTAAATTGCAGATTGCCATGGATGCACTCCGCTGCCCTCCCGGCGATGCCATAGTTAAAAACCTTTCGGGTGGTGAAAAAAGAAGAGTTGCACTTTGCCGTTTGCTTTTGCAACAACCTGAAATATTATTGCTTGATGAGCCTACCAACCACCTGGATGCAGAATCGGTTGATTGGCTAGAACAACATTTACAGGAATATAAAGGAACAGTTATTGCAGTAACACACGATCGTTACTTCCTCGATAACGCTGCAGGCTGGATTTTGGAGCTTGACCGTGGTGAAGGAATACCATACAAGGGTAACTACTCATCGTGGCTCGAACAAAAGAGCAAACGTTTAGCACAGGAAGAAAAATCTGAATCGAAGCGCCAGAAGATGCTCAATAAAGAGCTGGAATGGATTCGTATGGGTACTAAGGGCCGCCATGCAAAAGGTAAAGCCCGTTTGGCAAACTACGATAAGATGATGGGCGAAGATGTGAAGACCAAGGAAGATAAACTGGAAATATTTATTCCTAACGGCCCTCGTCTTGGTAATGAAGTTATTGAAGCCATTGATGTATCGAAAGCATATGGAGATAGAACTCTATATCAACACCTGAACTTTAAACTTCCTCCCGCAGGTATTGTTGGTATTATAGGCCCCAACGGTGCCGGTAAAACTACACTTTTCCGTATGATCATGAACCAGGAAAAACCTACTTCGGGAGAATTTAAGCTTGGGCAGACCGTTAAGATCGGTTACATTGACCAGGAGCATGCTGCCATTGACCCGAACAAAACGGTTTACGATGTTTTATCAGACGGGAATGATAATATTATCTTAGGCGGGCAAACAATCAACTCGCGTGCTTATATAGGCAGATTTAATTTTACCGGGAATGATCAGGGTAAAAAAATGTGGTATACTTTCGGGTGGTGAACGCAACAGGTTACAATTGGCTCTTACCTTAAAGACTGAAGCCAACGTATTGCTCCTCGATGAGCCGACCAACGATATTGACGTAAATACCTTACGTGCATTGGAAGATGCATTGGAAGACTTTGCAGGCTGCGTTGTCGTAATATCTCACGATCGCTGGTTCCTTGACAGGGTATGTACACACATACTCGCATTTGAAGGCAACGAACAGGTTTATTATTTCGAAGGCGGATATACTGAATACGAAGAGAACAAAAAGAAACGCCTGGGCGATGATGCCAACAAACCTATGCGCCACAAGAAACTTACTATTTAAGTGAAGCAGTTTAAGTTTAAAGCAAAAGTTAGCAGGCCCGAAGGTATTGGAACATGGCACTTTGCCAATGTGCCTATTGATGTAGAAAAAGAGTTCGGTAAAAAGGGACAGGTAAAAGTTAAGGCCACATTAAATGGAAAAGTATTCTACAATTCACTTATGCCGCATGGCAACGGCAAGCACTATATAGTATTGGGAGAATATATACGTAACCAGGCCGGTGTAAAGGTTGGTGATACTATTTTAATGACCATTGAAGTTGACGAACGCGCCAGGACGGTTGACCCACCCGAAGATTTTGAAAAAGAACTGATAAAGAACAAAGCAGCACTGGAGTTTTACAGCACACTTGCTTATACTTACAAAAAGCAATACGTTGACTGGATAACTTCTGCCAAAAAGCCTGAAACACGTGCTGAAAGAATTACCCAATCGGTAGAAAAGCTATATTTGAGGGAGAAACTGGATTGAGTTTACTCTAATAACCACAAATTGAAATTCAGCAATAAAATATTTATTACTGTTATAGCTCAAGCTATATGCGCATCAGGGATTTTTGCCCAAAGCAAAATCATTACGATTAAAGGCAGGGTTACCGATCAGTCTCATTCTCCTGTTCAATATGCAGCGGTAGAAAATGCAAACAGTGGTGAAGGCATTACAACAAATGAAAAAGGTGCCTATACCCTTAAAGCTACTTTACCTCTTTTGCTTGAAGCTACAGCCCTGGGTTATAAAACATGGCAAAGCACAATTAGTGATACGACTAAAGACACCATTTATTTGAATATTACATTAACCACGGATAGTTTTCAGTTAAGAACTGTGAACATTGTAAATCAATACCAGCCCACTCTCATTGATGAAGCAGAGAATCTGACCGATTTTGATTTTAAAGATGGTAAACTGTGGATGCTTTATAAAATGGGCAAGCATTCCAGGTTATATGTTGTTGATTCAGCAGATACAAAGCAAGCACATGTTGATTTAAGCTTTAATCCGGATAGTTTAGCGCGTACAGTACATGGCTTATTATATACCAGGCATAATGATTCTGTTTGCTTTTATTATAGGGATAGTGAGAAAATTAAACAAGAGAAAACAACGCTTGCATACCTGAATTTCCAAACCTATCACTTAATAGAATATAATTTCCCCTATTATTATAAATATTTTGAATCTGCCGATAATGCTTCGGTTACATACTGGTATTTTGACAAAATGAATGGTGACAGCACCGTACTTTATGCTTATAAAAGCAAAGAGATTTCACAATATGATTCAATAATTTACAGTGAGATACTATATATTATAGGCACGGCTTTAGGTGTTAAAGCTTCACCGTATAGTGTCAATTACAAAGAATTAGTCGCCTCACGTTTACGATATTCTGATGGAGTACGATTAACACCAGATCAATCAAATCAAATTTTTATTTACAAGTTTTTACTTAGAAATCTATTAACCATTCCGCACTTTGTAAATGACAGTATGTATATATTTAATTTTGATAATGATTCTGTTTATGTTTTTGATAACAAAAACAAATTCCATAGGCAAATGCCTTTAATATTTGATGTGCATGGAACGGGATATAAGAGTAAAGATATTATTGTAGATGAAGAAAAGAAACATTGCTACTTTAAATACCGATTGTACGGAGTAGATTATTTACAAGAAATAGATCTAACCGGAAAACAAAGGCTTGGTATCCAATCAGTAAAATATGCTTATGTAAGAAAGATTCGGATTTCTCATGGCATTGCATACTTTGCTCATTATACAAATTCTTCATACGAAAGTGGGGTTTATGGGCATTTATCAGTTTATAAGCAGAAACTAAAAGCACTATAATATTCTTCTGGAATATTGCGTACCTTCGGTAAATAACATACCAATAGCATATGCCCTTCTTCCAAAAAACAAGTGATAAGTGGTACACCACAATACCCTGGGAGATTTTTCTTATGATGATTCCCGGTGTTGGTATAGTTATGTTCTTTATAAAATATAAAAAGCTTACTGTTAAAGAACGCTTCTTTTTTCTGTTTGGTGTAATTGTTTATACCATTTGTGCCGTGGCAGGCATTCTGAGGTTTTTCAGCTAAACGATAGAAGGTTTATATTTGAGCTATAAAATCATTGTCATGATAGAAACCAGTATGATACCACTATACGTGAGAATTATTGCCGGAGTATTTGCATTAGCAAATATTGGCTATGGAATTGTGGGATACTTTAAGCCTTCACAAATATTTGAAAACAGCACCGAGGGAATAGATGTAAAAGGTAAAGGCGCAAGGTATGCAGGATACGAATATGCTTCAAGGAACCTGTCGATAGGAATTGGCCTGCTTATAGCTGCTGCTTTCGGCTCCCCGATGGCAATTATAATGGTTACTGGTATCAGGGCGCTTGTTGAAATACAATCTATGCTTATAAATATATCACTCAAAAAAATCAATGAAGGCTTTTATACCGCCCTGGTTTTTTTAGGAATAGAAGTGTTTATTATTGTGAAGATGTTTGTATAGATGCCCCTCATTGGAATTGACAGATGGTTTGCGTACCTTTGTTTAAACAAACAGAACAATGCCCTTCTTTAAGAAAAATGGTGACAAATGGGGTGAAGTGATGCTTTGGGCAATTATACCAGGTATTGCAATAATCAGGTTTTTAATGCTGTATTCTAAATTACCCACTAAAGAGAGAATATCAGTTTTCTTCGGTGCTCTTACCTGTACAGTTATTGCTGTACTTAATGTTATGGGCTTTTTTATTAAGCATTAAGAATTACATCCGTTCCGGAACATCAATCCCAAGCAACCACATGGCATTATGTATTACAATGCCCACTTGTTGAGATAATGCAATACGCAAACTGCGTAATTCAGCATTTTCTTCTTTCAGCACACTGTAATCGTGGTAATATTGGTTGTATTCTTTTACTAATTCATAAACGTAGTTGGCAACCAAAGCAGGGCTGTATGTTGCAGCAGCTTCTTTAATTACTTTATTGAATTCATAAACCTTTATAATTAACTCTTTTTCTTTCTTTATAATATCGTTCACATTTACAGATGCTGTATAATTCAGGTCGGTTGCTTTACGCAACAGTGAACAAATACGAGCGTATGTATATTGTAAAAACGGGCCTGTGTTACCCTCAAAGTCAATAGACTCCTTAGGATTGAAGAGCATTTTCTTCTTCGGATCAACCTTTAAAATGAAGTACTTTAATGCACCCAGCCCTATAGTCTTATATAGTTTGGCAGCTTCCTCAGACTCAAAGTTCTCGATCTTACCCAATGCTTTCGTTGTTTCTTCGGCAGTCTTAATCATCTCGTTCATCAGGTCATCTGCATCTACCACAGTTCCTTCACGCGATTTCATTTTACCGTCAGGCAATTCCACCATGCCATATGACAAGTGAAAACAGCCATTGGCCCAGGTATAACCGAGCTTTTTTAGAATTAAGAATAATACTTTAAAGTGGTATTCCTGTTCGTTACCTACAATATATACCAGTCCGTTGAAATGAAATTCTTCAGCACGGGAAACAGCGGTGCCCAAATCTTGCGTCATATAAACAGATGTGCCATCAGAACGCAGTAATACTTTCTCATCGAGTCCATCGGCGGTTAAATCTATCCATACCGAGCCATCAGGCTTTTTAAAGAACACGCCTTTCTTCAATCCCTCGGCCACCATTTCTTTTCCTAACAGGTATGTCTTCGATTCGTAATAAATCTTATCGAAGCTTACACCCAGCATTTTATAAGTAACATCAAACCCGGCGTAAACCCAACCGTTCATCTTATTCCACAACTCTATGGACTCTTTGTCTCCGGCTTCCCACTTCAGCAACATCTCTCTAATCTCATTCATCAAGGTCGATTGCTTTTCAGCATCCTCTTCTGATAAACCTTTCTCCATTAAAGCTTTTAACTCAGCTTTTAAATTCTTATCGAATACTACATAGTACTTGCCAACCAAATGGTCGCCCTTCATACCCGAGCTTTCAGGAGTCTCGCCCCCACCCCATTTCTTCCAGGCCAGCATACTCTTGCAAATATGTATGCCACGGTCGTTTACCAGGTTAACCTTAATAACCTTGTTTCCGGCAGCCTCCAATATTCTTGAAATGGAAGAACCAATAAGGTTATTCCTTACATGCCCTAAGTGCAAAGGTTTATTGGTATTCGGGCTGGAATATTCTACCATTATGGTATTGGCACCTTCAGCAGGTTTTGCAATGCCATATTCTTTGTTGTTCCAACTCTTCTTCAGGAAATCTATCCAGTAGCCTTTATCAATACTTAAATTCAAAAAGCCTTTAATTACGTTGTAGTCTTCTATCTCGGCTACTTCGCGTTTCAGGTACTCACCTAATTCCTTGGCAGTCTGTTCGGGGTTCTTTTTCGATAATGGTGTAAACGCAAAAGCGGTTACGGTAAAGTCGCCTTCAAACTCCTTTCGGGTTGGCTGAATAGTAACATTAACACCATCAGCAGGTACATTATATAAGCTTGTCAGGGCTAACTTGGTGTTATCAGAAATCAGGTTTTCAATACTCTTCATAAATTGTTCTTGCTTGCATCAACTGTTATAACTCCTTTTGTTTTCATCACCTGGTCATAGGTAAAATAATAGCGGCCTATCAAGGCATCTTCAATTTTACCCACCGCCGGAACTGTGTTTGTGCCAAATAGCTTTTCTTTATCAAACACAAATAACATAAGCATACTATGCTTTATGGTTTTATTCCATATCTCTTTATTGCATAACCCAAGCGTATCAATTACCTTGGTTGTACCGACTTCTATTTCTGAAGACATAACATACGAATCATGTAATTCAGTTTTAGCCTGCAATGCTTTCTTATTTATAAAGTCAAGACTTAAATTGGGGTAGTTATAACCCAATACGCATATTATGTTTTTGTTAAATTTATTCTCGATCTTAATGTTATCTCCGCCTGGAGAATTGCTTTTACAACCGACAATTAATAGTGAGATAACACCTATGAAAAATAGTGATTTTTTCATGTTTAAATAGTCCTGGTTATCTGGTTGGCGGCCTTCTGCAATATTTCAAAAGCATTTTCAGCCATTACATTTTCCTTATCTAATGTCGGGTTAATTTCAGCTATTTCAAGCGAGGCTATCTTCTTACTATATAACAAGCGAGATATAAAATTACCCGCTTCCCTTTCCGTTAATCCGTTTTTAGCAGGAGTACCTGTGCCGCGAGATATAACCGGATCCATACTGTCTACATCGAACGAAATATGTATGATGTCGCATTTGTCGAGATAGTTCAGCAACTCAAACCCGGCACGCTCAAATCCCTTTTGACGGAACTCAGCTACAGTCATTACTTTCATACCATGTTTCTTAATCAAGTAACTTTCCTGGGCTTCCATGTCGCGTAGTCCTACAAATACTATATCACTCGGAATAATCTTAGGTTTCACCCCGCCAAGATTTTTAAGCTTTTCCCAAAGCCTGATGGTTTCGTCATCGGGATTGTTAACTCTGTTTTCAAGGTTATCATCATCTATTACTGCAGATAAGGGCATACCATGCATATTACCCGAAGGGGTTGTATATGGTGAATGCAGATCGGCGTGAGCATCTATCCAAATAATGCCAAGGCGCTTATCGGGGCAGGCCATTTTAATACCGGCAATGGTTCCGTATGCGTTACTGTGGTCACCTTCCAAAACTATAGGGAATGTATTGGGCGCTTCAACTGCTTTCCTAACTTCATTGGCCAAACGTTCGGTTACATTATATATACCTTTTATACGTTTGGCATATTCATTGTGAATAGGTTCGAGCAATAGTAAGTTCTCTACCGGCACTTTTACCGATTTATTCTTTTTAAAGAAGTGGCTGCCAAAATCGAGTGCGGCTATTTTAACAGCATCAATTCCCATACTGGCACCACGGGTTCCGGCTCCTATTTCCGATTTTACTTCTATAATTTTAATCGCTTTCATAATATTCAGTTCGTTTACATTGACTTTATTTTATTAAAGTAGATTACTTACATTTGCATTTAAATTACTAACCAAGTCAACTGAAATGGAAAATACCTATAGGGACCTCATTCAGCAAACCTTCAACTTCCCGCAGGAAGGCTTTCGTGTAGAAGATAATGAGCTGTACTTTCACGACATTAATTTAATGTCGATTATCAAGCAGTATAAAACTCCTCTCAAGCTCACTTACCTTCCCAAAATCAGTTCGCAAATACAAAAAGCAAAGAAACTCTTTAATGTAGCAATGGCTAAAGCCGACTACAAAGGTAAATATAAGTATTGTTACTGTACCAAAAGTTCACATTTCTCGTTTGTAACCGACGAGGTGCTTAAAAACGACGATGTGCATATTGAAACATCATCAGCATTTGACATACCTATTGTTAAGGAGCTTTACAAACAAGGCAAAATAACCAAGGAGACCTATATTATATGTAATGGCTATAAGCGCCCTGCATATAAGCAATATGTAACCGAGCTAATTAACCAGGGCTTTAACATTATGCCCGTACTCGATAATAAGGAAGAGCTTGATCATTACCTGCGCTTTGCCAAAAAGAAAGTTAACTTAGGTATACGAATTGCTGCTGAAGAAGAGCCAACCTTTGCCTTTTACACCTCACGCCTCGGCATTCGTTACCGCGATATAGTTGACTTTTACAAAGAAAAGATTCAGAAGAACCCTAAGGTGCAGCTTAAGATGCTACACTTTTTTATTAATACCGGTATACGCGATGCTATTTACTACTGGACTGAATTAGCAAAGTGCTTAAAGGTTTATTACCAGCTAAAGAAAATCTGCCCATCGCTCGATTCATTGAACATTGGCGGTGGTTTACCTATACGTAACTCATTAGGTTTCGAATTCGACTATGAGTATCTGATCGAGGAAATCATATCTCAAATAAAGAGCTTCTGCGTGCAGAACGAAATACCTGAACCCAATATTTTTACTGAGTTCGGTTCGTTTACTGTAGGTGAGAGCGGAGCAGCCATCTATTCTGTATTAGATAAAAAATGGCAGAACGACCGTGAGCTTTGGTATATGATAGACAGTTCTTTCATTACTACCCTACCCGATACATGGGGAATTAACCAGCGCTTTATAATGCTGGGTATAAACCACTGGGATCATGAATACCAAAAAGTAAACCTGGGAGGGCTTACCTGCGATAGTTTAGACTACTATAACTCAGAGTTACACTCCAACGAAGTATACCTGCCTAAGTTCAATTATAAGGAAGATGAGCCGCAATACATAGGTTTTTTCCATACCGGCGCATACCAGGAATCGCTGGGGGGTTATGGTGGAATACAACACTGCCTTATACCTGCGCCTAAGCATGTTATTATTGACAAAAATGAGGATGGTGAAATTACCACCCGCCTGTTTGCCAAAGAACAGAGCTATAAGAGCATGTTGAAGGTATTGGGATACTAAGTATTTCAATATTTTATCTTTTTTAGGGCGTTCCCCTTACGGGTCGGGCTATCCGCTTCTATCCCTAACGCAAATCCTAACCACTAACGACTAATAACTCTCGACTGTAAGATTGTATCTTTTCAACAAGCCATGCATTATAAAGTGTAGAAAAGGGATAATATTAAAGCTATCCTATTCGTTATTTTAGCTGCTACAATAAGTAAACCGCCCGAGGATAATGAAACTCATTATATCTATTTTAACCACACTGGCTTTATGCTTGATATTGTCGCAAGCCTCTGTAGGGCAATTGGTGGAGGTTAAACATATTCCCTTTTTCAGCGCGTTAAATCCCGGCAGGCTGGCCATGACCCTCACCCGCAATGTAAAATCAGATACCGAGAAGGTAAGGATAATACACGATTGGATAGCAAATAACATAAAATATGACGTTAAAAAGTGGCTCAGCTATAGTTATGCGCACGTATCTACAAAAAAAATATTATGGAAAAGAAAAGCCATTTGCGAGGGCTATAGTGAACTGTTTGCAGAAATGTGCAAAGCAGCCGGCGTTAACTGCGTTATTGTTCCCGGTTACGATAAAGATATAAGTGTAAACGTAGGCGATAATTTCTACTTCGATGAGCATGCCTGGAATGCAGTGGAAGTTGAAAATGGCTGGAAGCTGGTTGATGTTTGCTGGGATGCAGGCTCCATAGCGCTTACAAGGCGTACATTCAAAGGCTTCTTTGTTCACCTGTTTAGCGGAGGGCGTAAAGATATTCAGGTGTACCATCCACATTATGTAAAGGGTGGAAATGAATTTTACTGCTTGCGTGATGGCAAATTTTTTCTTACCGATCATCTTCCTTTAAACCCTTTATGGCAATTACATTACCCCGAAATAACGATGCAGCAATATGTTAATGATAGCGCCTACTATTATAAAGAATACGATGCTGCCCCTGATGGTACAGATAAGAATACCGATAATGAATACCAACGCAGGGCATTTTTAGACCTTAGTGATGAGGATAAACTTTTACAGAATGCCTTACAGGGCTATGCCTTCAACCACCGAAACCATTTTCAAATGTGCGTGGCCTATGTAACTGAAGCGCAAAATTTGCTAAAAGCATTATCTCCATATGACACCACGGGTGTGCAAGCAGCCTGCGATTCTGTAATAAAACTTGTTAGTATGGCTATTAGCCACAGCGACACTATGCGTATTATGATTCAAAAGCAAAAAACCGAGCGGACTGCAAATAATAATAAAAAGAAAGCGATACTTACCCAGCAAAATAAAGCCCTGCTCAATTCTACTAAAAATGTATTGCACGATTTAGGAAAGGCAAAATCCATTGCATCGAAAAATGCTAAAGCCTTCGGTGCCGCTATAACTTCACGTAACAATCTTTTAAAAACATCCTATAAAAGCAATACTTTTTATACAAAGAAATCTGCTGTAAAGGCAGCACGTAAAGATTCTTTGGGCTATGCCGTTTCGCTGCGCTTTTTAACCGATTCCATGAAAAGGGAAGAAGCTCGCATACAACGTGAATTCGCAAGCGCCGATAGCCTCTATAGCTTCGACCAAAGATGCCTGCTGGCACACGCTGTCAATCTCAACCGTATTATTAATAACGACTATATGGCTACATATATCCGTTATAGTTATTACGACGACCTTGACTATGAAATACGCAAACCCAAAGATTCGCTTATACTGAACAAAAACAGGAACGATTCTCTGTTATACTTAAATAAGAAGGAATTTTTGTTCAGTCCCTTGTTTGAAAAACTTGCCAAAATACAGGAAGGTACCACTATACTGATGAATGATTATAAGATAAAGCTTCAGCTATATGTCCAGTACAAAACATTTTGCGAAGATGGTTCTGCACTTACAATAGAATATCAGCAAACTTTAAAAGATATGGCAACAGAAATAGACAGCCTGAATGAACAAGGGCGCAAATATGATTGCCTTATGCAATACCTCAGTAATGACCTTGGCATCCTTACCAATAACAACAAAGAAGAACAGAAAGCCTATAATTACGAGAAAACAACCGAGCAGTATTTTGGAAACATGCGGCGTAAATATATAAATGAACACGCCGCAGGCTTAATGAATGCTACTAAAGAAATCAAAAGCATGCTCAGTACCGGCAGGGCCGAAGTAAAGAAATATACCCAGGAACTAAAAAAGATGCGAAGGAAGAAAAAGTAGCATCTGCCTTCTTATTTTAACCATTTACTCAAAGAACCATACCATTTACTAAATGCAAGTTGCATAATGCGTTTTTATCACTTTAATTTGTTTTATATATGAAAAACAGAACTAAAATTACAAGCTCTTCCATATTTCATCCAGTAGTTTTATTGGGGATGTTATTGTTTTCATCTGTTTCATTTATTGGCAACCCCAATACAAGACAGTACACACCTCATACTTCTGATAAAAGAGCAATTACGAATGTATCTGGCACTGAAACCAAAGAACAATACTTCTTTAATGCCCGTAAAAATGCTGCAAGCAATAGCATTGATTATTCTTCCATGCTAAGCATTAATGAACAGGTAAAAGGCATGTATAAAACACACAGAGCTACGGGGGCCATTAATATGAATTGGAACATGCTTGGCCCGGCTAATACAGGTGGAGAAACAAGAGCAGTATTAATAGATAAAAACGACCATACAGGACAGACCGTATTTGCGGGTGGTGTTTCAGGTGGACTCTGGAAGTCTATTAATGGTGGGAACACATGGGATAGTGTTGCCCTTAACCTGTCTAATGATTGCGTTTCTTGTATTGCACAAGACTCGAACGGAAATATATTTATTGGAACCGGTGAAGGTTTCAGTATGTATTTAGGGGGAGAAGGTTTTAGTACCGAGCTGCTTGGAGGCGGAATATTTGAATCAACAGATGATGGTAAAACATTTAATATTTTACCTGCAACAAAACCTATAGTATCTAATAATGTTGGAGTAGCCTGGGCTTTCACCAGCAGAATAGCTATTCTGCCTAATAATCCGCAGGTAATATATGCGGCAACAAATAGAGGGCTTATGGTCAGCATTAATGGCGGCACTTCATTTAATTACGCAACCAATTCAAGCGGGATAAAACTGAATGCGAATTCACTTGATGTGAAAGCTTCGGGTGATGGTGCTTTGGTTATGGCCTGTATAAATGGTACAGCTTACTACACTTACACAGCTTCATCCCTTACCAAGTTCACTCAAGTAAATTACACAGGCTACGGTGCACTACCCTCTTCCCCTGGTGGAAGGATAGAATTGGCTATTGCCCCAAGTAATTCAAATTATGCTTATGCTTCGGTGATAGGGGCCGGAAGCAATTTAATTGGTATCTATATGACAACGAGCGCTGTTGATTCCGGCTATGGAGGAAACTGGCATCAAATTCTTTCTGGAGATAGTGCAGCATTCTATAATGGACAAGGGTTTTACGATAATGCCATTGGCGTTTTCCCGAACAACCCGGGCAAGGCTATATTTGGAGGCGTAACTTTATGGTCATGGACACAAAATTCTTCAACTGACACTGTTGGCGTATGGGCAAGCTTAACCACTTACTATGGCTACCCTGGTGATCCTCACTATGTTCATCCGGATGATCACGTTATTGTTTTTGATAAAGCCAATCCAAATACACTTTATATAGGCTGTGATGGTGGCGTTTATAAAAGCACTGATGGCGCTAAAACATTTCAACAGGCAGACAGAAATTACGACGTAACACAATTTTATTCTATTGCTTTTTCACCCGATGTAAATGCAAATGGCGAAGGTGTAATTGGGGGTTCACAGGATAATGGTAATATATATCTTAATGGCAGTTCATTTTATTACGAGGACGGTATTCAGCTTACTAGTGGTGATGGAGGGCAATGTGCTATTTCATCACTTAATCCAAATGTATATTATGTAACAACTAATTTCAACAGCCTTTTACATTCTCCAAACTTAGGCGGCCTTGGAACACCGACAAATGCTTATAATCGTATAAAAGGATTAAATAAAGGTGCTAACATAGATAGTGTTTCTCGCCAGGGAAGCGGTTGTTTTGTTACTCCCTTAGCGTTATTTGAAAACCCTTATGATACTACCACTCTTGATTCGCTTTTATGGATAGCAGGTAAATCATATAATCCAGGAGATACTATTTACCCGGTAAGCCCAAATGGAAATATTAGTTTCCCTTATATAATTAATAAATCAATAGTTACAGGAGATCAGTTAAAATTACAGGATAGGGTTATCTCTAAAATTGCGACTGCTTTCTCTCCCAATAATGGAGTTTGGATAATGATGCAGGCAGCAGATTTTATAGATAATGCAATTTGGATGCCTGTTGGTGGCCCTCAATCGCAACCCGATGCATTTACAGGCACCGATCCTGTTCATTGTCTGGCATGGTCACCCAATGGTGATGCCCTATTTGCAGGTACGGAAGCTGGTCAGTTATTCAGGTTCTCTAATCTTGATTCCATTATTGATACATCTTTTATAACTGGGGGTATATTTTCTATGGCTAATGGTGTAAAAACACCTGTTGCCAATCCATTAACCCGGGTAAGATCTAAAAGCCTTACAAGTGCTATTGGAGCCGGAGGGAGAGATATATTAAGTATTTCTGTTGATCCTAAGAATGGCAACAATCTATTGGTTAGCCTGGGTGGTTATGGGTACCCTATTAATATTTATTATTCGAATAATGCATTAAGCTCCGCTCCAACATTTCAACCTGCACAAGGCAATCTGCCTGCCATGCCTATTTATGGTTCAGTAATTGATATTATTAATAGCACCTACCCGAAAGGATCCATCCTTGCAACCGAACATGGGGTATACACTACCACTGATGTATCTGTACCATCTCCCTCCTGGTCGATTAATAATAACGGTACAGGTAATACAATTGTATTAGCTATTAAACAACAAACGCTTCAGCCATGGAACTGCAATAATTCAGGTAAGGTTTATATTGCAACCGACGGAAGAGGTCTTTATGTTGATTCAACTTTCTATACTCCAATGGCCATAGAGCCAATCGCAGCCTCAACCCTTAACGTAAATGTTCGTATTTACCCTAATCCAATGAACGCAGGTGGCACCATAGAATTTATTTTACCGGATAACGAAAAAACTTCAATTACAATTTATAATATTGAAGGCAGGGTTATAAAAGAATTACCTATAGGAAGCGAAACACCGGGACTCCACAGAATTAAGCTTAATACAATTGATATGCAGACAGGTATTTATTTAGCTACAGTTACAGGAACAAATTTCCGGCAAACAAGCCGTTTTGTGGTTTCCAGGTAATTTAGTATTGCTTGCAGCGCAAGAATTTAGCAGCATCTTCCTTGTCTTTACCATGCCACATACTAAACTCCAGAACATAGTCCTGCCCCACTTTTTTTACTAGCCCTATTGCATCACCTTCTTTGATCTCGTCATTCAGTTTAACTTTCACACTGGTTAGGTTTGAGTATGTTACCAGGTATTTACCATGCTTTACAGTAACATAAGTATGATTATTACTATCCTTGGCCACGGCAGTAACATTACCGGGCAAAACTGAATATGCAATACTGTCCTTAGATGCAATATTATATATGTTCGAAGGATTACTATTATCTATTGCAGTGAAAGGCTTTGGAGAAGACTTTCCTCCATTGCATGGACAGGTAAGATCTGTTGATATCCAACTATCGCTTGACATTTTCTTATCGCAAATATCTATCTGATCCTTTGGATAGATTTCTGTAGGTTTGGCCTGCAGTGCAAGCTTATAGAACCTTTTTGCAGTCAGGTAATCTTTACCCGAAAAAGCCAGGTCAGCTTTTTCTTTCGATTTTTCATAATCAACTTTCACAACGTGTTTAACTGTATCTTTCTGTGCATAGCATGCTACACCAACCATCATCATCACACCACAAACGATCATCTTTTTCATGCTATAAATTTAAATAAAGTTTTGGCTCTTATACCGGCTTTGTATATTTAATGGAATAAAAGAACATGCAAAACATTTTTTTTTAACTTTGACATCCTTAAAAAAAATTAATACACTATGGGTAAAGGAGACAGAAGGTCCCGCAAAGGGAAAATATGGGCAGGTTCTTATGGAAACAGCCGCAAAAGGAAAAAATCAAAAGCAGCATTTGTTCCTAAAGTAAAGAAATCTGCACCGGCTAAAAAAGAAGCAGTTGCTGAAGTAGAGGGAGAAGCTAAAAAGAAGGCTCCTGCGAAAAAGGCAGCAGCACCTAAAAAGAAAGCAGCGCCTAAGAAAACTGAAGAGTAAGTAATTACTTTTTACTTAAGAAACTAAGCAAGCACCTTTCCCTTTACAGGGGTTGGGTGCTTTTTTATCATAGTAACAAAGTCATCGAACAGGTACCGCGAGTCATGCGGGCCAGGCGACGCCTCCGGGTGGTACTGTACTGCAAATACAGGCAGATTTTTCAATCTTATACCCTCAATAGTATTATCATTAAGGTTTATGTGAGTAACCTCTATATCGGGATTCTTCTTTATTTCATCTTCACTAACGGCAAAGCCATGGTTTTGCGAAGTTACTTCACACTTACCGGTTATAAGGTTCTTAACCGGATGGTTAATTCCCCTGTGACCAGCATGCATTTTATAGGTAGGTATACCACTTGCTAAAGCTATCAGCTGATGTCCAAGGCAAATACCCATTACAGGAATACCTGACTTTATTACCTGGGTAATAACTTTTACCTCATCTTTCATTACAGATGGATCACCCGGGCCATTGGATATCATAAACCCTGAAGGTTTCCATTTCATCAACTCATCAAATGTGGTTGCCATTGGGAATACCTTAACAAAACAACCACGGTCGGTAAGGCAACGAACTATATTGCCTTTTACTCCCATATCTAATAATGCAACCCTGATTTTTGAGTCTGGATTACCTTCTTCGTAAGCTATTTTAGTACTTACTTTCGATGAAAGCTCAAGCCCTTGCATTGAAGGTACTTTACTTAATTTCTTTTTAAGCTCTTCTATATCAATTGTCTCAGAAGATATAATGCCATTCATCGCACCCTTATCGCGCAAATAGCGAACAAGAGCACGGGTATCAATATCTGATATGGCGACTACGTTATTCTGTAAAAAATATTCCTTTAATGACATCTGAGCCCTTTTACGCGAAGGATACTCGTTGAATGTGCGGCATACTAATCCTGCTATTTTAACACCTTTTGACTCGCTTTCATGCTCCTCCACCCCATAGTTACCAATATGCACATGGGTTGCAACTAATATTTGTCCATAATAAGAAGGGTCAGTAAAAATCTCCTGGTACCCGGTCATACCAGTATTAAAACAAAGCTCACCTGTAGTGGTACCTGTTTTTCCGGCTGCTCTGCCGTAAAAAACCTTTCCATCCTGTAACAGCAATACTGCGGGTTGAAATAGGCTATCAGACATTGATATATGCTTTAATTTTTACGGCTGCAAAGTTACATCTTATATTTTTCTTTCAAAAATTGTTTTTAAGAAGTTATTAACGAAAAAACTTCGCTCCATGCCCTTACCGCAAACAAAAAGGGCCCGCTATCAGCGAGCCCTTAGTATTAGTATTCTAATTTACCTATCAACAGTAAACTTATCTCTTCTCAATACCTGCCCGTCGTTATTGACAATGCTATATATATACATGCCATCGGCAAAGTGAGATGTTTTAATTTGAGCACGGCCATTAAGTAATGTTGTGCTTTCAATTTCTTTACCCGCCATATCAAATATCTTTACAGAACCTTGTTCATAACCTACAGTTACTATATTTAATTCATAGTTAGCAGGGTTCGGATATACCATTACTTTATCGTTATTCGTTACTTCATCAATACCAGCAGGGGCATTTTTCAACCACTCAGTTTGAATTATAGCCCCGGTTGAATTATTAACCATCATTTGCACCAGGAAATAATTGGCTGTATTGGTATACCATGCATAATAATAATTGTAGGTAGTGGAGGACGGAAAGCCCATCCATGAATGTGTAGAGGTAGAATGCAAAATTGTGGAATCCTTATCGGTTTCAGTATGTTTAATCCTTAATACATTATAAGTACCGGTTGGGGTTGTCATAGTCCCCCATGAATCAACTGTATCATGATAGGTCGCGATTGAAATTTCTCCAATGGAATCATACCCCGTTACGGCATATGCAGTTTTCATGGTAGAAGTATAGGTACCTCCCCATTTACTCTTATAAGTGGCTGGCAGTGCTATAAAATCCCAGGTTGGGTTATATTTGTATAAAACTTGTCCATAAGTTGTAGTATTGGCAACAACACCATCTAAATAAAGTCCACTGGCAGTCGAATTCAAATATTCGTATTCACCTGCTTTAACGCTAAGCTTAAATGCCACATTAGCACTTGGGCACTGGCTAGCAAAATTAACAGGAGTGCTCGCTGGAGAAACCCCGGTAGCCGTATCGGGGCTTTTAGCATTCATGGTACTGAAGTTCCATGTTTGAGACGGCCCGCTTCCACCAGGAGACGTTACTGTACCACTACTGTCATACACAGTTATAAACTTATCGCCAACTGCAGGCATATTGGTTTGGGTAAGAGTAATTTGTGCCGTAACTGAACCGGCAACTATTACTAATAATGAAAAGACTGTTGTAAATTTCTTCATGGTTGAAATGGTTTAGTATTCAAATATAAGCTTTCTTATTTGAAAACATAATTATACCGAATAACATTTATTAGACCGATTAAGTTTCAAGGGGTTTAATTCAAAAAAATCGAATACTTTTATTGCTTAAACTTTACTCCATGAAAGCGTTAAAAGCCATCTTTCTATCCGTACTATTTATAACAAACCTTTCTGTGTTCGCAGGTAATACTCAACCAGGCACTAAGGTTACTCAGATAGATACACTTTTAATACGGCTCAATAACCACCCATATTATACCATTAAAGTAAATGGCCAGCCACCTATTTACGATGGCCATATAACCTTCTACCCTCTCCGCGTTACCGATACCGGAACCATTAGCCTTAAGTGCCTCGATTCAAAGAGCCAGCTCATTAAAATGATGCGCAACGGCGATACTATACAGAACTACTTCTTCGGCAACATCAAGCTATCATTTACTGACTTTACCGACTCTGTGCAGAAGAAGAAGGCCAAGTCGAATATATTCAGCCATAGGATATTGTTCTATAACTGTGTGTTTGGCCATGTTACTGCCGATACTACCGAAGACCAATACGCAGAAGATACCAAGCAGAAGAAGCGCATACAGTTTAAGGAAGATGTGTTGTTCATCAACTGCAACTTCCTGAAGGGGTTGGAAATAAGCAATTGCATCTTCGATAAGAAGTTCTTTATGACAGGGCAATTGATGGGTAACCACCCTGCTATTATAGAGACCAGCGATTTCGATGGCGTTGCCTACTTCTTCGCTACTCCACCCGATGGCTTTAAAGCAAGTGCAAGTCTAACCATCAACCTGTGTAAGTTCTATGCCCCAGTCATACTGTCGGTTATAGATAACGACAAGTCAAAGGTAACCATTGAACGCTGTAAGTTTACCGATGTGTTCTCGCTGGGTAAGAGCATTACGCCTACTATATTTGAGCGCTTCCACGAAGCATCTAAAGGCAAGCATTACATTGACCGCATATATAACTATAGCAACTATTATGCCAACTTCCTCAACAAGAAGTACATTAAGGAGTATGTTGGCACCGATGATACCATTGAGCAGTTTACCCATAACGACCGTAAGCTCTACAACCTTAGCCTGCGCCAGATACAGGTTAAGTATGTAGACATTGCTAACACCAACCTTTCCAATGCCGACTTCGAAGACGTATCAATAAGCGGCTGTATTGACATTACCGGTTGCAGCCTTGCTTACACTACCGACTACACGGGCAAACAAGGCCTTGAAGACATTAACTTCCCCAACAACAACGGCATCATATATGCCAACTATAAGTCATTCTCGCCCGATGCCTTTAAGCTTAGCAACTACCTCGAGAAGATTAAGGTGCATCCATTGGTGCACAATTACTTTGATAGCACCGGCAACTTTGTTGAAGAGACCGAGAACTACTACAACCTTATAAAGGACTACAGCGTTAAGCACTTTACCAACCAGGATATGGTTACCGGCATTAAGGCCCGTTACGACCGTGAGAAGAGCCTTTGGCTGCTGGCATACCACACAGAGCACTTCAGGCATGGCGAAACCTTTGGCGACCGCTGGAGCAACTTCTTCCCTATGGTTGGCGGCGAGTTCCTTGAAGCTACTGTATCATCGGGTTATAAGGGCGAGTGGAAGTTTGCCATTTGGGTATTGATAATCATGATAACGTTTACATTCATTTACTATTTCAGGCATAAAGAAGCGGTTATAGATTACCTGAACTCTAAGTTCAACAAAGAGCTCGATAAGATTGAAAACTACAGCACACTTAAAATATATGCTACACATAATGTGTTCCGCGATTTTGCCCGTTGCCTGTGGTTTAGCGCCATGGTGTTTGTCGATCCGCGATTGCCTATAAGCTTCTTTAACTTACGCAGTGGCTTTTTTGGTTTGGTACTTACCGAGTGGCTTTTTGGTTTAACCGCCATCCTACTCTTCCTCGTTTTCCTTGCTTCTAATTACTCGTTTATCAGAACTTTAATAGGTATCTAATTAAGCTTTATTTCTTAGGGCGTTACCCTTCGGGTCGGGCTATCCGCTACAAGTCCTCGCTACACTGTGGGCTTTTCACTACTATCCCTAACGCAGAGAGCAACGGCACGTGAGGTGGCCAGTAAATAATCAGGATATGACACATAGATGTAAAGGATTGTGCCTGACTGTAATTATGAGTTATGAATTATAAGTTATAAGTTAAACATGTCGTTCATACAACTCATGACTCATAATTCATAACTTATAACTCTTATACTGTTTTATTCTTCGCTTCAATACTAAGCGTAGCATGAGGAACAGAAAGCAAGCGCTCCTTAGGGATGAGCTTGCCCGTAACCCTGCAAATGCCGTAACTCTTATTCTCGATACGTATTAAAGCATCCTCCAGGTTTTTAATATACTTCTCCTGGCGCAGGGCCAGTTGAGCCGTTTCCTCCTTGCTTTCGCTATCGCTGCTACCCTCCATAATGCTGAAGGTAGGCGACGTATCGTCGGTGCCATGATCATCGATGTGCGATAACGTCTTTTTCAATATTTCATGGTCAGCTTTTGCCTCATCTAACTTACTTACAATAAGCTTGCGGAACTCAGCCAGGTCCTTTTCAGAATAGCTGGTCTTTTCGTCAGCAGCCTTTGTTGTTTTACCGGGTTTTACTTTCATAACAAATTTATTTTGTTTCTGCTTTAGGTTTAGCCATGTGTGCCTTAATAAGCTCAGCGGCTCTTTCTTCGGCTTTCAGTTTATTTTTAAAACCTGTTTCGCCTTCCACCATTTTTTTACCGTGGAATATCGATATTTCGGTTTTGGTAGTTCTTTCAATCTTCTTGCCTTCTACGTCCTTAATTTCTTGTTTGTTCTTTTGGTAAATGCGTAAGTGACCTACTTCGCCAATACACTTGCCTCTTGGTTGTGCTACTTTGCCCATAACTGTTTGTTTTTACTTGTTGTTTAATCTATTTGCCCACGTTGGTCAAATACTTGTTTTTAAAAGCTCCTTTTTAATGTCGTTATATTTTACCAGGCCCTTGGCCGTTAGTTTCTTTTCATCAACCGATTCTATTGCCCGCTCTACATATATGCGGTTGGTTTCTATTGTCAGTAATATTTTGGCTAAGTAAGTCACCCTCTCTTCTGCTTGCATTATTCTTTACTTATTTAACTCCTAATTACATTGTGCACAATCCTGTGCATCTATGTGTCATTTCCTCGTTTTCACCTCACGTGCCTCTACTCTATCTATAAGTCGGGTTGAGTATGTTTAGAACATAACCGGACTAAGGTAGTTCCTTTATTCGGATAAATGCCCAATTAGTTTTGAGCATTTCAGTGCAATTTTGACCTTTTACAATTTCCCACCGGGAAATTAACTGACAGGCGGCAGCAAAGAACCTGAGGCAGCGGGCTATTTCGCTCAGCCCGAAGGACTGTACCGCAGCGAGTGGTTCGGTCATGCCCATTAAGGCATGATTGCCTTCGGCTGTCTTGATTTTTTCTTTCTTTTTCATCAAGGAAAAAGATAAATGAGATTTTATTTATTTAGTGGTTAATGGTGTTTCGATCTTACTTTTCAATTCATACCTCATAATTCATAACTAAAAAGGAGTTTCCGCCTTTTACAGCGGAAACCCTTTTAAGAAAACTTATTTCGCTTCTTTATCTTCTTTATACCTGTAACCAAGCGCTGCTCTCAACGATTTTACCGCTGCTTTGCAATCGGTAATAGCTGCAGCTTTGTGACCGCCAAAATCATCCGGTGCTTTGTCCATGTATTCAATAGCATCTTTAATTTGGTCGATAGCCTTTTCAATACGTGGGTGCTTTTTAGCTTCGGTTTGTGCTTTGTAGGTGGTGTATGCCGATGTAGCAAATACGCCTGCTGCAAATGCAATCACTACACTCATAGTTAATACAACTTTTTTCATTGGGTTTTTAGTTTAATTGGTTATGCAGCAAAAATAAAAATATTATTCAAAAAGCATTATTCCTTAACGTTTAATTAATGTGCCCTTTTCCTTACTTCTCCCTCGAGGGAGAAGTGCCACAATTCCCCCGTACTCCACTCATAACTTATAACTCATAATTCATAACTCCTTAAACGTTCGTAATTGATTGAACCAGCATTAAAAGAAACGGAAGCGCTTTAGCATAATCCAAATCCCGGTATTCTAAACCTAAAGCCCTTAAGTTATTATAATAGGTTTGGTGTTGTTCGTAATAGTTTTTCTCAGACTGAACAAACCAGGCTTTAGGGCCCAATTTTTGGGCT
>JABCZW010000026.1:30961-31644 GCA_013289475.1 Bacteroidota bacterium | reverse complement strand
CGGTGGTTTATCGGTATTATATTTTACAATAGCCATAGCTTTCCATCAATACCACCTCTTCGACCAGACTGCGGCATTTATTATCATGGTTGTTATAACCGCCTTTGCTGTATTCCTTTCACTTGCCTATAACCGATTGGAGATAGCGGTATTATCTATCATTGGTGGCTTCAGCACGCCGTTTATTGTAAGCACCGGCGAGGGCAATTATGTAGTACTCTTCACCTACCTTATGATATTGAATGTAGGCATGCTCGTATTAGCCTATTTCAAAAAATGGAATCTCATTAATATACTTGCTTATGCATTTACGGTACTGATATATGGTGCATGGGTTATCGACAGGCTCGGTGATCCTGTTAACCCTCCTTACACAGGTGCATTAATATTTGGTTCGCTATTTTATTTAGTATTCTTCCTGATGAATATTATAAATAACATTAAGGAGAAACAAGTATTCAGCGGACTTGATTTTGCACTACTCATCAGCAATACATTTTTGTATTATGCAGTTGGCATGTATATACTACACTATATACAGCAAGGCGATTTTGAAGGTTTATTTACAGCAGGGCTCGCTGTATTTAATTTCATATTTGCTTTCATTCTATACCGTAAACAAAGCATCGACAGGAATCTTGTCTTCCTTCTCATAGGTCTTGTATTATCATTTGTAAGCCTTG
>JABCZW010000026.1:0-30951 GCA_013289475.1 Bacteroidota bacterium | reverse complement strand
CCGGTACAATTGCACGGGCACTACATTACGTTGTTCTGGTCGGCCGAAACAGTATTGCTCTTATGGTTATCGCAAAAATCGGGCATAAAATTAATGAAACTGGTATCGGTTATTGTAATGGCACTTGCACTTATAAGTTTAAGTATGGACTGGTACCAGGTTTATTACAACCAGGTTTTAATGACAGGCAATGGTTATACTACCCTTGCAATTATAATTAACAAAGGCTTCCTTACCGGTATAGTATCGGTTATATCTCTGTATCTAAGCAGCCTGTTTTCAAAACGTGAGGGTGAGAATTCATTTTACAAATGGTTCGACATGGGTATATACAGGGCAATACTGAGCATTGGCGCTATCCTGGTATTATACCTTACCGTTTTCTTCGAACTGAATTACCAGTTACATGAAAGATTAGGTTTTGAACCCGCAGGAGAAATGATTATTGGTTTCTATAACATGCTATTCCTTATTGCGCTTAGTATATATAGCATACGGAAGAACAATGAAATTCTATCGAATATCGTAATCATCTTAAGCGCTTTGGTGTTGCTTATATATATAAGCTATTACAACGAACAGATAGTGGCTGTGCGAAATGATTTTTTATACAGCACGCATGCCACTTTAGGCATGTACCTCTTCCATTATCTCGTTGCTTTATCGGCAGTTGGTTTGCTTATAACACTATTTAAACAGGTAAAAAAAATAAACACATTAGATTCTGAAATAGGAATAGGGCTATTATGGTTTACCGCCTTCATTGGTGTTTTTATTGCCAGTGCCGAGCTTACGCACCTGATGGTAATGGGCGGTTATAGTGCCGATATCTCATCATTATCCGATAGCCTTACAAGAGCCACTAAAATTGGCTTCCCCGTATTGTGGGGTATTTGTTCGTTTATGTTAATGATAATGGGTATGCGTCTAAAAATGCGGCACCTTCGCATCATCTCTCTCAGTTTGTTTTTTATTACATTAGTTAAACTCTTTGTATTTGATATACGTGATGTTTCGGAAGGTGGAAAAATAATTGCCTTTATTTCTCTCGGCGTTATTCTGCTTATTGTTTCATTTATGTACCAAAAGCTGAAAGTGCTCATACTTGCTGATGAGGGCAAGAAACAAAAAACTGCTAAAGATGAATAGGAGAATCATTTTGTTTTTCTGTTTTTGCTTTTCTGTTGCCGCACAGGCCCAAAGTTATAAGTGGCAGGCAAAGCTCGACAGCATTGCTGGTGATGGCTTTTATAAGATTCAGCTTACACCCGCTATTACTTCAAAAACACAATCGTCCTTTAGCGATTTACGCATATATGATGCGCAGAATAAAGAGGTGCCTTATATTTTGCAGGTAGAGAAACCCACTACATATGCAGAACTGTTTAAAGAGTATAAAATAAGCAGCCTTGAAAAAGAAAAAAAACTAACCAGGCTGATACTCGAAAACCCGGAGGAGAAGAAAATTGATAACATACAATTGGTAATTAAAAATGCCGATGTAACCAAGTCGTTAAGGCTTAGCGGAAGTGACGACAAGAAACAATGGTATATTATAAAAGATAACTATATTATATCAGATGCCTTTAGCCACAGCGAAACCTCTACTATTAAAATAGTCGATTTCCCTTTGAGCGATTACCGCTATTTTAAAATAGAAATATCTGACTCAGCCAGCCCTGCCATAAACATTTTAAAGGCCGGTTACTACGATACTTATACGGAAGATGCCAAATACACAAAATTAATTACGCCTAAAGTAAGCCAGGTTGATAGCGCTGAAACGAAAGAAACATATGTTAGGATAACATTTGATGAGTTACACGCGGTAGATAAATTTGTTATTCAAGCTGAGGGCCCACATTATTATTATCGCAATTGCTTTATAGGAAGAATAGAAAAAGAATACTCCAAGAACGGAAAATCAAAAAGATATTTCTACCCGGATAAACAATTCACGCTTTCATCAAACAGTAGCAATATAGTTTTTGGCGAAAAAAACATGAACTATGGTGAACTCTATTTACAGATAAAAAATGAAGATAATCCTCCACTTAAAATTACTGATGTTGAAGCTTATCAAATCACCCACACTATTATTGCATATCTTGAGAAAGGTAAACAATACAAATTCGTTTTTGGGAATGATAAAGCCGCTGCGCCAAGCTATGACCTTGCAAACTTTAAGGATAGTATTTCTTCGGTTAAAGTCTTGTCAATAGGTAATATTAGCCCTATAGACCTGACACCCCCTAAGGAAGAAGCAAAAGCAAGCAATTCTATTTTCGCTAATAAGATTTTTATGTGGAGTGCCTTGCTTATTGTATTGCTGATATTGGGAGCCATGTCGTTAAAGATGATAAAGGAGATAGGGAAGAAATAATTTCTAATCCTTATCATCATTATTAAACTCCTCAGCCTGCTTGCGAATAAACTCAAGCATTTTCTTTTCTCCTTCCGGTAGCTTATAGTTTTTCTCCTGTTCTGCAATAAATGCTTTCAACCTGTTTTTAGCTTCCAGTTTATCATTTGGGTCATCCATCATATCGAAGCCAAAGCCACCGGTAAGTGTTAAAGCGAGACAATTCATGGTATCGCCACTGTTATATAAATAATCTGTAAATGATTTGAAGCAGTGATAGAACAAATTCGTGTCGGCAAGATGATCGAATACATCATCAGTACCGGACTCAATGCTGTTCCAGCAAATGCTGTCGAGGCAAACCAGGTAATCGGTATTGTGGGTTTTCATAAACCTGCCCTTGAGCGAGTCTAACAATTGTGTAATGCACGAACCCTCATGGTCATCGTTGGCAACCTTATGCGCCGAATCGAGAATAACTTTTAAAGAGCCAGGAACATTATGCAGCAAGCGGCAGGTTATAGATTGCGTATATCCATTAACCGTAAATAAGAGAATTACTATAGACAGAATCAGTCTCTTCACTCTACAATAAACTTACCACTTACAATTGAGGTACTCCCTGGTGAAATAATTCTATAAAAATACATTCCTGGTGGTTGCTTACCTATGTCAATTCTAATTTCTCCATTAACCTCACCACTTGCCCTAATATTTACTTTCTCTCCCACCATATTGTATATTTCTACTCTGCCATCTATCTCTTTAGATGTAATTGTAAAAACGCCATTATTAGGATTAGGAAAAATTCCAACCCTAGTCAAATTATGAGATATATCATCCATGCCTGTTATAATACTGCAAGACTCCCACCTTAATGTATAACAAGGCCCATATACATCCAAAACAGTATCAGGTCCACAGAACACGGTGCCAAGTCCCATCAGCCCACCAAGGTATATATATTGGCCGGTCGGGTCAGAACTTGCAGTTACCCATTCATTCTCGACATCACTCGGACGTGCATTGGAAACTGATGATGCACATAACACATTACCTGCGGTATCAAATTGTAAAATAGCAGTCGGATTGTTAGATGTGTAAAGGGAATAACTCCCGAATTTCAATGTATCGTATCCATATGAAGCATCCATATAAATATGATCCATTGTATCTGCTGAGAGGGAAAAACCAATCCAATTAAGCCCATTATGTTGCGTCTGGGCCCACACTACGTTCCCTTTTGAATCATACTTAGCGAAATAAATACTGTAAAAAGTATAATTATTGGACTTCGGTGCAGTCAATGTAAAGGAGCCGAATGAAATTGTATCCCGATACGATCCGGTGATATATGCATTACCTTCATTATCGACTACAACAGATGAAGCATAACCCTGATTGGATACATCTGGGGTAACTGATTGCCGGGCCCATAAAACATTTCCTAACGAATCATACTTTACCAGGTAAACATCTCCGGGAGCGTTTTGCGTATTCAATGTATCCTTGCCAAAAGAAATAAGCTGCCTAAAATCACCTGTTTCATAAACATTACCAAATTTATCTGCTGCAACACAATATGAAATATCATTACTGGTTGAAGATACTACAGCGGATTTTGCCCAAATAGCATTCCCATTTTTATCATATTTTGCTGCATATGGCACTGAGTTTGCGGATGGACTTAAAGTGACTGAACCAAAAGTTACAGTACCACTAACGTTGCCGGTTATATATGAATTCCCTTTGCTGTCGGTTGTTACAAACCTTGCACTAGCGTTCCCATTTTGGCTATACTCTGCCCAGGTTACATTTCCTGATGAGTCGCACTTTTGTAAAACAGACAAGTTGTGAGTAGTAGAGTCTCCGGCAAGAAAAACATTCCCATCTAAATCGCATGCAACGGACTGGCACTGGAATGAGCCTTCATTTTTAGCCCATATTATATTCCCGTTCTTATTATATTTTGCAAGGTATGCACCAATGCGCTTCACAGTATCAAGCCCAAATATCAAATTACCTCCTCCATAATATCCTCCTCTGTATGCGTTACCAAAACAATCTGCCGCAACAGGAGAAACTGAAGGGTCCAGCGTTGTTGAGTTTTTACATTCACCAGCCTCTCCCCATAACCAGGTTTGTGCAAAGGAATGAAAGGAAAAAAGACATATAAGAGCAACTAGTAATATACACTTTTTCATAAATGTGGATTTATAAACAAATATAGAAAAACCCCGAAGCAATTCCTATAATGCAGATACCTACCTAATCAGCTGCACAAAGCCATGCGTATCGAAATTATGCGAGCCGCAGGTTGCTTTTATAATGTAGTAATACACGCCATCGCTTTCTTCAGGTCCGGTATTATTCAGTTTACCGTTCCAAGGGTCAGCAGAGTTTGATGATTTGAACACTTCCTTGCCCCAACGGTCGAATATTTCTACTGTATACGTAGCCATATTAGAAGCATCAATCACAAAGAAATCATCTTTATTATCTCCATTAGGTGTAAACACGTTAGGTACGGCAAAAGCTGAATCGCAGTTTTCTTTTACAATTATGATCAGCGAATCTCTGTTATGGCAACCGCTGTCGCTGCTGAGCATTACATAATATGTTGTAGTAACCGATGGCGTTGCAATTGGGTTAGCACAAGTATTGCAGCTAAGTCCTGCAGTAGGGCTCCATATATACGATGTACCACCTGATACAGATAAGTTTACACTCTGGCCCGGAGTAATGGTTGCACCGCAACAAACAACAGGTGCCGGTGCGGGGTTAATATTTACAACGTGTATCACAGTATCGGCACAACCACCTTTTTGCTTAACAAGAACAGTGTATGAAGTTTTGGTAAGCGGGGCAACATTAATACTTGTTGTAACTGCACCTGTACTCCACAAATATGATGTTCCGCCCGAAGCAGTTAAGGTAATATTATCGCCCGGGCATATATAATGCTGTTTTACTGTAGTGCTTGTATTTACTGTATACAGCATTATAGAATCTTTAGCTGTACATCCGCCGGCAGTGGTTACCGTTACAGTATATAAAATATTGCCATTAACCTGCACCATAGTGCTGGCACATGCATCGCAAACGAGCCCGCCAAACGGGAACCAGCTCCAGGTAACCACACCACCGGTACTTGTTGTACTCAGCAATGTACTATCGCCGGAACAAACAGTATCACTCGATGCTTTTATAGAAACTGTTGCCAAAGGCGGCAATACCGGTACACTGATACTCGCCGTATCTCCGCCCGGGCAAGGGGTGCCTGCACCTGTAACTGTATATGTTGTAGGTACTGTTGGTGTTGCAATAGTTGTTGCACAGGTAGAACAACTTAAACCTGTTGAAGGCGACCATTTATAGGAAGTAGAACCCGATGCAATTAAATATGATTTACCGGCACACACATCTGCCGAGTCCCGCACTGTAACTTTTGGGTTGACGATAATAGTTATTGTATCTTGTGCAAAGCAGCCGACAGAATCGAAACCATCGAGGAAATATGTGGTTGTGACAGTAGGTGTAGCTATTGTATTTTGGCAAATGAAACAGGTAAGATTTGTAGCAGGTATCCATTCGTATGTCGTAATGCCTTTGCCACTACCCTTAAGCGAAACACTGTCTCCGGCGCAAATAGTAGTTTTTGATGCCGTTATGGAAACCGTTGGCGGAATGGAAGGAACAACAACAACAACAGCACTATCGGCATTAGGGCAAGAAGCGGTTGCGCTTTTACCATAAACTGTATAGGTTGTTGTAACGGTTGGTGTAGCCGTAGGGAAAGCACAATTGGTACAACTTAGGCCCGTTGCAGGCTTCCATGTATAACCTGTTGTATCGCCGCCCGAAGCATCTAAAAAGGTAGGCCCGCCGCAGAAACTTGGGAACGCGGTAACATTAATACCACCCACTGTAATAGTTACAGAAGCAAATGCACTACAACCACCGGAGTCGAATCCAAAAACTTCGTAAAAAGTTGTTCCTGTCGGGTGAGCGTAAGTAACGGCACAGGTAGAACAGCTAAGCCCCGTTGAAGGGAACCAGTTATAACCATTAATTCCGTGCCCAACGGCAGTAAGCTGAACACTGTCTCCGGCGCAAATAGTATCCTTATTTGCAGTTAATGTAATTGAGGGAACCGATATGCCCGGTACAGTAACGGTAGCACTGTCGGAACAACCATGTGAGTAACCAACCAGGGTATAGGTTACAGCAACCGAATCGGTGGCAACTGTAAAATTGCCTGTAGTACTGCTAAGTCCTGTTGCAGGTTCCCAAACATAACTTGATGCACCAAAACCTTCAAGGAAGGTTCCGAAACAACCATCGGGAATTACAGTTATAGACACGGTTGGCGGAGGGCTGAATACTATTTCAGCAGAATCTTTACCAATACAACCCAATGTATCAATACCCACTACAGTGTACCATGTGTTGACAGTTGGCGTGGCAATTGTATTAGCGCATGCCGTGCAGCTAAGTCCGCTACCCGGAGACCATGTATATGTTTTTGCACCTGATGCACTAAGAGAAACGGAAGCTCCGTTACATACACTATCAACCGGAGGAAATATAGAAACGTATGGAGGAGTCGGAGCCACCAATGTGGTAGATGTGGTATAACGGCAACCATTACTATCGGTAACAATACAATTATAAATACCGGGTACCAGTCCTGTGTCTTTTATTGTAGTTTCTCCGTTGCTCCAGCTGAAAGAATAAGGTGATGTTCCGCCGGTAGGGTTAACGGTAAGGCTTCCCTTAGGCTTGTAGCAGCTTGGGTTCGAATCGGTAATAGATGCGCCATATCCCGACTTACCCGAAATATTTACAATAGCTGTATCATTCAAAGGAGGGCATGAACCATCGTTAACAGTTACTGTGTAAATACCGGGGCAAAGGCCTGTATCGGTTTGGGTTGTTTCTCCGTTGCTCCACTGATACGTGAAAGGAGGCACACCGCAACCGGGGTTGGCAGTGGCTTTACCGTTACACGATGAACAGGTGGTAGGATAAACAATAGTAGTAACAATGTTTTTGCTGCCCGGTGCAACCATAGCAGTAACAAAACCCATACCGCAGGCAAGCAAGGTATTGTTCGGGCCAAGCTGAACATCGAATACAACACCCGGCAGAGAGATTGTAGATACCAGGCTTAAGCTCGAATTAAATACTTCAATGCTATTATTATTTCCTACATAAATATTATCGCAGGCATCCACATCAAGTCCGCCCCATGCAAACGGGGTAGTTGAAACACCCACTTTGGCAACCAGCAACCCGGTGCTTTTCTTAAATCTTTTCAGTGTATCGCCATTGTACAGGTACACCCAGTTAGGGCTGGCAGCAGCGCCATTCATACCATTGGCATTATCCCAACCCTGGTTACCGGCATAGGTTATGCTACCCACCTCGTTGAAACCAAAGCCATTACCCACCATATATGTTGTAGGGCTTAGTGATGGTAATGGCATTTTTACAAGTTTGTTCGCAAATAAACTATCGGTAACATTTTTGGCAGATGCCATATAACAGGTATTAGTATACTTATCAATGGTTAAAAGAGTAATATCGTGAAACGCCTCAGCTACGCCTGCAATATTTACAGGAGTAAGTGTAGTTAAGTTAGTATCGAGTGTTGCAGCCTGGTAAGGGTTTGAAGTTCCGCCTGCACCAATAACAATCTGGTGGTTACATTCGTCAAACGATGCCCTCCAGAACTCATCGACGGTAGTACCGCCTGTAAATGTTTTCAATAATGAGCCGGCACTGTTAACCTTCAGGGCTATGCCCGAGCCATATCCTTGTAAAACATAAGTGGTTCCCGAGTTTTTATCGGTACAAATATCGCCATAGCTGTCGGGCGTTGTACCACTAATAGAAGATGCATTGAACACCCATTGCTTGGCGCCTGTATTGTTTATTTTAACCAATTGTGTGGTGGCGCTGCTCACCAAACCGCCATATGCATATACGTTTCCGTACTTATCGTAATCAAGGTCGAAGGCACCATTAATACCTGCAAAAGTGGTGCTGCTTGTCCATGGGTCAATTACAACCACCTTACTTTTATCGTAGTTAGGGGCCACCACAAAGGTCTCCTCTACCCCATTCAGTTCATATTTGCTAAGCATACCTGCATTGCTGGCCTGGTAATACGTAACAGGAGCATGATCGGTAAAACTGCCCATATCGCTGCTTATAACAACATTGCCCGCTGCATCTTTACTTATACTTTTTGCACCATCGTATGATAACCTGATCTTGGAAATATCGGCGCCGGGATGCACAATGAGTGAGTACTTAATACCTTCTTTTTTATCAGGGAACACATACTCGGCATCGATACCGGGGTAGATATTGCTGTAAACTATTTTTTTGTAAACGCTGGTGTTAATGCTGCTGTTAGGGCCCGAAGGGTATGCATAAAAATACGATTGCTTATCGACAGCGCTAACACTTATATTTTTTGCAGCGCCTACCCACGTAGCAGATAAGTAGTGGATAGTTGGTGCTTTGTCCTTAACTGTGTCAAGTTCTTCTGTAATTGGGGTTCCCGCATGAGCAGTTTTTTCGGTATAGCTGTATACAACACCCTTATTGGTAAAGTAAGCCTGTACCTTGCCTATATCGGCTTTAAATAAAACAACCTGGTTATTGGGTAGTGCGCCATTAAACTGGCCGCGGTTTTCTATAAATACGTTATTGTCAAACGGATTGGTTTTCCACTTTACAGGATATGCCTTTTTCTGGGCAGTTAATGCAAGAGAAAAAAATTGTACAACAAGAATTAAACATATAGACTTTTTCATTAAGATGGAGATGTTTTAACAAATGTATAACAAATTCCACAGTTTACTCATGAAAAGGGCGAAATTTAACATGGTCCCTTAGAGGGACACTGTAATGGCACGTGATGTTTCATTTAATTAGGAATTGTAACCCATACGTGAGGTGGTAAGCGAATAGTCGGGTAATTGACACATAGATGCAAAGAACTGTGCACAATAAAACAAACACCGGGTAGCCACGCTTCGCTCGCAATGACGGGAATAAACCCTTCAGAAATAGGATAATGCTTGCCATGTTGCTTCAGGCACAGGATAAATTCGGCCTATTTTAGTATTTTTAAATTCATGAAAAACAGATATTATTACCTGTTTATTTTATTCCTGGTTGGCGTTACCACTATCAGTAAAGCACAAGACAGCCAATGTATGACGGCTTGCTGGCGCGATACATTGCTGCACGACACATCGGTACATCCTATCTGGTCGCCCGATAGTTCGAAGTTCCTGATCAATAAGCAAGATACCGCCGGAGTATACCAGATTTATTTGGGATATAAAGGCAGCACTAAGCCACTTATATGCATATCGTATAAAGATACTACCGGTAACTGCTGCGGAATTTTAAGGCGCTGGCACCAGCGCAACAAGCTGCAGGTGCACTGGCACCCGTCGGGCAAGTGGGTTATTTGCGTGGTTGAAAGAGAGTGGTACAACGAACTTACCTACACGCCATACTCATTGCTGTTAACATTTTTAGAGTGCGGCTGGAAAACAGATATGTGGGCATGTACGCCTACCGGAGACCATTGGTACCAGTTAGAACCTACCATTTCGGCACAGGGCAATGGCGTGGTTGGCCCCGTGTTTACACCCGATGGTAAAAGGGCAGCATGGGCGCAGGAACAGGATAGCAGCAAAACAACCGATGTATTTGGTTTGTGGTATATGATGCGGTCGGACTTTGTAGATACAGGAGCAACAGGGCCGGCATTTATAAAAACCACCAACATTAACCCGCCCGGATCGCGATGGATAGAGCCCGGCAACTTTTCGCCCGATGGCAAATACCTCATGATATCGTCGGATATTGGGATGACAAACGCACAGGGCCAGGACCAGTTTGTGCTGAATATAAATACTCTGCATACTTTTAATCTTACCAACAGCCCAAAAATTTGGGATGAACATGGTTTCTTTTCTCCCGATGGACACAAAATAATTTTTATGAGTTCGTATCCATACAAGAGCGATACCAATTCGAACAAAACCACAAGCATAAAAACAGAGTTTATGCTGATAGATGCTGTTTACCCTGATTCGGTTATGACGCTTAACCCCTGCGATTCGGTATATTACCCGGGGCTTGAACAGTTAACACACTTTTGTGTACCCGGCTACCCTGAGTATGCTAAACCTACAAATGGCATTGCAGCCGCCGGCTTTTGGAGCCACGATGGATCAAAGTTCTATGGGCAAGACCTTATCAGCGGATACCTGTATGATAACTGGATTGTTGTATTTAATGGCAGTTGCGGAAATGCAGTAACAGGTATAAACGAAGTACAACAAACGGCCTCTGACATTACCGTTTACCCTAACCCTGTGGGCGGGCAAACGCTTAATGTGAAATTTAAAAATGTGCAGGAAGGCAAAGCTTCTATTAAAATAGTAGATGTTACGGGCAGAGAAGTTATTCCTCAATTTACAACTGACCATTCAACATTTACAATTGATACCGGTAATTTGACGCCCGGCATTTACTTTGTGCAGGTTATAATGCCGCAGGGTAGTAATGTGGTTAAGTTTATAAAGCAGTAAATTTTGTTTTAGTAATTATAATTTCAGCATTAGGGTTATTGGGCACTGTTCTTTACATCTATGTGTCAATCTCCTATTATCAAACCACTTCACCTCACGTATGGGTATCAATACCTAATTACTCGCTGATTATCTTATTTATTATTATTATGCGCTTGATTGCTTCGCAATTGCCAATTATTAATTGCTAATTATTATCACGCACTCTCCCCCGGTATCTTCTCACGCTCGCAGATATCAATATCGAACCTTCTCTTTTCCAAATGATCGCCTACATCTTCTTTTATTTTACGCAGTTCGCGCGCCGTTATTATGCGGTAATGAAGCTTAAAAAATATGGGCTCGGTTCCCGGTTCCTGAATATCGTGTACACAAAATTTATAGGTGTATTTGGGCTGAGGCCTGAACATGAGGTCAAGGAAGAATGCGGGGCCCATTTTAGTTTCAGCACGCCTGAAATTAAACATCCAGCTTTTCATTCTTCTGTCGCCCAGCATCTCTCTTATGTTCAGTATTATATTAACGCGGTCGTTCTCGACCGGAAAAAACACATCGCGCAAAAAAATGTAATTCCCATACGTAAAATTTGGGGGTATAACCATATCATAAAAATCGCCTGTGGCAACTTTTAAAGCACAAAATTTGGCAGGGTTCTGCTTCTCCCAGGTGCGTATATCTACCTGGTCATCGTATACATATTTTATCATAATACTCCTGTAAGTATGTTGTATTACAAATGTATGCACAAGCGGCGTAAGTGCTTGCTAGGATATTTAGCAATGGCATATAAAAATGTAATCTCAGCATTAGCTTATATTGGGCACAGTACTTTGCATCTATGTGTCAACGATCTATTATCAAATCCTTATCACCTCACGTGCCGTTGCTTTGTGCAGTTTGCGTTAGGGATAGCAGCAGAAAGCCCACAGTCCCGAGGGCTCGGGACGAGGACTTGCAGCGGATAGCCCGCCCCAAAGGGGAACGCCCAAATTAGAACAGATGAAGAACTTGCTCCACTCCCAATAATGCTCTACACAACCCTCAACAACCACAGTATTAAAAGTATAAGCGCAATAAGCAACAACAGGTTAATAAGCCCGCCGAGGCCAAAGCCGCCCGCTAAAATGCCTATGAGCCACAGTATTAATATTATTACAATTACCAGCCACAACAGGCTCAATGCACGTGCTCCTGAATCATCGCTTACGCTTGCCGGTGCCTCATCTAAAACAGGCTTGTTAGGAATAATAACACTTTCAAGCGCATTGGTTTTTTGATTTGATTCATTCATTGCACTTTTTTGAACCCTTATTTTAGCCTGCATTCTTTTATTACTTTGTTGAATAACATTAGCAGTTGTTTTAATTGGTTCGACAGTTATAGTATTTGTAGCGGGCACTTGTTCGGGGGTTGAAGGTATGCTTACCTTAGGCTGAGAAGTTTTTTCTTCTCTTGCAGCTGTTATAGTTCCTGCCTGGGTGCCCTTGCTGTAATCAACATAGTAACCACCCGTATAATGGCGCTTGGTTATTGAAAGGTTCGACATGCAGGAAGAAAATAATATGGCTGCTATGGTGCATAATGCACCGTACGTAATTAACTTTTTCATGGCTTTTAGTTTTTATTGGTTATCATTTCTTGGTTGTTACTATGGATAGCTTAACTTTTACATCGTTACCCATTATTGAAACCTTTCCGCCCAGATCAAAGTCGAGGCGGTTTAAGGTAAACTCGCTTGTAAATACACCTTTATTTCCTGTTGCATCGAACGAAAACGGAATACTGACATGCTTTGGAAACCCTTTTATCATAAACTTACCGTTTGCCTCATAGTCGGCTCCATGGGCAGTTATACTGTCGGTAGTAAAGGTGATCTTCGGAAAATCTTTTTCGTTAAAAAATTTGGGTGCCATTAAATCCGCATCGCGTTTTTCTATACCCGTACTTATAGAACTTACATCTACCGAGCCCGAAAACCCGCTCCCTTTAAGGTTCTTTTTATCGAAGATTATAGTGCCTTTAAGGCGATGTAACGAACCATCAACATTCAGTCCCATATTTTTAATGGTAAATTCCACCTTCGATTCGGCAGTATCAATCACCCACACTTGTGCTTTTTTTGCCGATAGCTTTGCCGGTGCAATAACCGAATCGAAACGCTGTATAGCGCTGTCCAATTTCTTTTCTTTATTGTTACTGCACGAAAAACAAACAGTTACTATAAGCAACAATAACATATTTCTATAACGGGTATGCTTCATGGGTTCACAAACTTATTTCTTGGGCATATTACGCAATAGCATTATCATCAGTAATGCTTTCGGTTTTCATCTTTCCATTATGTCTCAAAACATCTTTTGCCCTGTGCGTCATTTTATCCTGAAATTCTTCAATGCGCTCTTTAAACTCATCAAATTTTTCCGATAATTCATCTATATATTCATCTTTTTTTCTGCCCAGTTTTGCACGGGTTCTTTCGCCTTTATCGGGAGCAAACAAAACTCCCAATACTACACCGGTTGCTACTCCTGCCAAGGTTGCTATTAAAACGCTTTTAGTGCTCATAATTATTGTTTTTTTAGGGTTATTTATAATTTTCTTACTTCACATTTCGTACCGTAAAACTACTATGGCTTACATAGTTCCCTATTAATTATTCGTTGAAGTAGAAATATAAACAGGTGGAATTTCAAAAATTACAGATAAAGAAAATTCCATCCGGGAAAACGCCGGGAAAATTTAAGTCAGGCAATTTCAGCGCTTAACATCATAAACATATCATTCACCGAAAAAGAAGCCGCAAACAGATTCGCGTGAAATAGCTTTATGATATAAAAACAAAAGTTTGAAACGACTCATACCTATAGATATAGAAACTAACCTGAACAGGATACCACTGTTGAGTGGTTTTTTTAACGCGGTTTCTAAATTAACCCTGTTTGTTTTGCGCTTTTTTAAAGAAGCGCTTAAGCCACCGTACGAGTTCAGTGAGTTGGCAAAACAATCGTACCAGGTAGGTAACCGGTCATTTGCACTTATAGCTATTACTGCATTTATCATGGGGCTTGTGTTAACCATACAGTCGAGGCCGGTGTTGGCAGAGTTTGGTGCCACATCGTGGCTGCCATCTATGGTAGCAGTTTCAATAGTACGGGAAATAGGGCCCGTAATAACAGCCGTTATTTTTGCAGGCAAGGTAGGCTCAGGCATAGGGGCCGAGCTGGCATCTATGAAAGTTACCGAACAGATAGATGCAATGGAAGTATCGGGTATTAACCCTTTTAAATATGTTGTAGTCACCAGGGTTATTGCTACCACGCTTATGCTGCCCGTGCTGGTTGCTTTTGCCGATGCCGTTGCATTGTATGGTTCATATTTTGGCGCTAACCTGAAAGAAGTGGTAAGCTTCCACCTCTTTTTTTCAGAGGTATTTGGCAAGCTCGATTTCTCCGATGTTTTTCCGGCATTCATTAAAACTTTTTTCTTCGGCTTTTCTATTGGTATTATCAGTTGCTATACCGGCTATAATGCAGGCAACGGAACCGAAGGCGTGGGCAAAGCCGCAAACGCTGCCGTTGTATTCGGGTCGCTGTTGGTTTTCCTGGTCGATATGATAGCCGTGCAGATAACAAGTTTATTTACATAAGCCAATATGGAAGATATTGTAGTAAAAATAGAACACTTAAAAAAATCGTTCGGTAACAATCATGTGCTGGCCGATATAAACCTGCAGGTAAAAAAAGGAGAGAACCTTGCTATACTTGGCAAATCGGGTACCGGTAAATCGGTACTTATAAAATGCCTGGTGGGTTTGCTAAATGCTGACGAGGGAGAAATAAGCATATTCGGCAAAAGCCTGGCCGATATTGATGAGAACGGCCTGAATGAAGTACGGAAAAAGATAGGTTTTGTTTTTCAAAGCGCTGCTTTATACGATTCACTGTCGGTACGCGAGAACCTGGAGTTTCCGCTCAGGGCCCAACCCGCAAAACCACAGCACGAAGTAGATGCACTGGTAGAAGAAGTATTACAGAATGTAGACCTTAAAGATGCCATTGATAAAATGCCTTCGGAGCTTTCGGGCGGTATGAGAAAAAGGATCGGGCTGGCACGCTCATTAATACTAAGGCCCGATATTATGCTGTACGATGAGCCCACCACCGGCCTCGACCCTATTACAAGCAAAGAAATAAGCAAGCTGATACTCGATATGCAGCATAAGTACAAAACAACATCGGTTATTATTACACACGATATAGAATGTGCCCATATTACCGCCAACCGCCTGGCAATAATAGACAAGGGCCTGTGTGTTGCCGAAGGCACCTTTGACGAAATGATAAAATCGGAAGACAAATTTGTGAAAGCATTTTTTAAATGAATTTAACATTATAGCCATGAAAAAAGAAACAGGGAATAAAATAGGGCTGGGAATATTTGTTTCGGTTGGCCTTGCATTATTTATTGTAGGAATATATTTTATAGGCCAGCGCCAGCAATTGTTCCGCAACACGTTTCAGCTAAGCGCCATATTTAAAGATGTAAGCGGCCTGCAGCCCGGTAACAATGTGCGGTTTTCGGGCATTAATGTGGGCGTAGTAAGCAACATTACTCAAATTACCGATACTTCGGTAAGGGTTGATATGCAAATTGATGAACATACACGCAGGTTCATTAAAAAAGATGCACGCGCCAATATAGGCTCCGACGGACTCATGGGCAACAAGCTGGTTGTAATTGCACCCGGCACCGACAACCAAAGCATTGTTAAGGACAACGATTTCATTGCGACAGTAAGCCCTATTAATATGGATGATGTAATAGCCAAATTAAAAACCATGGGCGATAACGCATCGAACATTACGAGCGATTTAGCTGTAATAACAAAAAACATACGTAATGGCAAAGGCACCGTAGGCATGCTTTTTACCGATACCGTTTTTGCCAGAAACCTTGGAGTAACAGTAGTAAATGTAAAGCAGGGCGCGCAGGGCTTTAACCGGAACATGAACGCTGCCAGCAAAAGTTTTTTGTTACGGGGCCTGCTGAAAAAGAAAGATAAGGACGATAAAAAGGACGAAAAGAAAGATGAGAAGAAAACTAATAATTAAATATAGCTTCAGTAAACTAATTAAACAGAAGTTTAGCGCGTATGGCTGGTTTTTACCGATAGGAAATAACGGTTAACCGTTATTTTTAATTTATCTAAAGAAAATTTTAATTGAGCATCTACCCTGCATTTAACTTGCATTAAAATTCAAACTAAAAAAAACAATATCATGAAACTAAAAAATTTGGTTATCTCAGGAATCAGCATTATTACGGTTACTCTTGGTTTTGCAACTGCTGCAATTGCCCAGGACAAAACAACGGATAAAAAATCGTCTTCTAGCAGTACCACCAAAACTACAACTGAAACGGATAAAGGGACTACAACGAAGACTAAAACAAAAACCGTTAAATCAAAGGAAAACAAGAATGGCAATAAACAGGTAAAGGAAACCAAAACAGACACCAAAGTTGAAACTGATAAAAAATAGGGTAATGTTTTTGTTGGTAAAACCCTAAAGAGAGCCAGGGCTAGCACTGGCTCTTTTTTTATGCCCGTAAGTATATTATATAACAAATATATGCACCGGTAATATAAGTAGTTGCCAGGATAATTAGCAATTACAATTAGACATTAAAATTCATAAACCTTACCTTGTTACCCCACATTTACGATGAAAAATTTGCCGGAGCGGAGGTATTTGGTTCAAGAGATGTTCACTGCCATAAAAACTTAATCAAGCGGGTGTAGCCGTCTTATAAAATTCTCTTTATACATAGTACCAATCGGAATGGATACATCATTAATATAAGCAGTTGTATCTTCTACCATTTTCACACTATCAATTTGAATAATATAAGAGCGGTGGGAGCGAACAAATTTATCAGCAGGTAACTTATCCTCCAGTGACTTGAGTGTAGAATGTATAATAAATCGTTGATCCTTTGTATTTATTTTGGTATAGTCTCCAAACGCTTCAATCCATAATATATCTTTAATTAAAACCTTCTCAAGGACCGAGTTCTTCTTTATAAAAAGAAAATCTTTACCTACATTAGTTAAACTATTTCGCTTTAAGTTTTTGCTTACTTTAGATATGGCTTTCATACACCGGTCTAATGATATCGGCTTTACAAGATAATCCACCACATTCAAATCAAATGCATCGAGAGCATATTTTGTATGAGATGAAGTAAGTATTACCTGTGGCATTACTTCAATTGCTTTTAACATTTCTATACCACTAAATTCAGGCATTTCAACATCTAAAAAAACCAGGTCGGTTTTCACATCCTGTATAACATTGAATGCCTCAACAGGGTTAGAATAAACTTTAATTAATTCAAGCTCTTTTACTTGCTTAATCAGCTGGATAAGCAGGTTTCTTGATGCTTCATCATCGTCAATTATAATGCAATTCATAGTAGTGTGTATTTAGGTTTTGTAAGGCCTTATTCCCTTAAAATCTATTTATTACACCACTAAAGTATAAAGTCAATTACATGGTACCATATTGTTTTCGATGGAGCAATATTTTTAATTGATTAACCTATTTATTTAATCGGTAAACATCTGGTCTTTAACGGTATCGAAATTGAATGAAGCTCGGCTCTAGCAAGTCCATTGCTCCCGCAAGTCTTTGACTTGTGGGTATAATCTAAAAAGTTTCTTCCATTATACTGTCAAGTTTCTAAACTTGACTTACTTATACCCACAAGTTACAATGAAAAACTTGCGGGAGCGGGGGTGAAGTAAAGAGCAACGATTATATTGCAACCATAAGCCCTATTAATATGGATGATGTATTGGCCAAACTAAAAACCATAGGCGATAACGCGTCGAGCATTACAAGCGACTTAGCCATAATAATGAAAAATATACGCAAAGGCACAGTTGGAATGCTTTTTACCGATACCGTTTTTGCCGGAAACCTGGAGGTAACAGTGGTAAATGTTAAGCAAGGTGCACAAGGATTTAACCGGAATATGAACGCAGCAAGCAAAAGCTTTTTGCTACTTGGCCTGCTAAAAAAGAAAGATAAAGACAATAAAAAAAGACGAAAAGAAAGATGAGGGGAAAAATTAATAATTGTACATGAATAAAGAAGCAATTGTTAATTGGGTGTAACTTTATCAACATCGCTAATATGCAGGGTGCTATCAAGAGAGGGAGTTAGCGCCTCAATGAATGCATTACGTAATAAACTACCTACAGCGGCCCATTTATCAGATTGGGGCTTATTAAATTTGCCATATATTGGAATGCGGGTTGCAAGCTGCTTATTATAGCTCGGGTTTGAAAAAATATTTGCTATTAATTGTGTACTGTTAGCAACAAGCCATCGCCAAATAGTTTTATTGTCCTTATAATTTGTATTCAGTTTTATATCATGAAATATGGGCTTTGTATACCCTATAAAGCTCCCGTCTTTAGCAGCAATCTCAGTATATAATTCAAAATCTCCGCCATTAATATTAACTTTAAAATAAGCCTGGCCGAAGTCGCTAAGTGAAGCCAGGCTGGCATGATTCATTTTTTCCTTCAATTCAAATGTTGGCAGGGGGTTAAGCGGGTCTAGGGCCATATCAATAGAAAGACTTCCGGTTTGAAAGCAGGTTGCCGATACTTTAATAGCCGAAGAGAGCATACTGTCTTTACTTACCTTATTTCTTAAATTGGTTGCACTGGCTTCAATATCACTTAAAAAAACATCTACTTTAGGTACGCTGTAAAAATCCATGTAATGTATTTCGCCGTCTTTTATATCTACCCTGTTAATGTGCAATGGAATAAGCGCCTTAACCACTTGAATCCAGCTTTTATCTATACCTGTTTGTGATGATGATTCGGTAGGGCCATTTACAAAGTTTATTTTGGGATTATAAAATATTATTTCACCTGAAATGAAGCCATGAAACAAGGCTTTCCATTCCAGCGAAAGATCCATTTTTTTTGCAGAAAAGAAGGGGACCGGTACCTCGCCTGTATATTTATCAAGGCTCAGTCCTTTAATTTGATAAGCACAGCGCCACAGACTTAATGATATATCATCTACATGCCCCTTGTACCCGGGGATTTTGTTTAATTCCCTGTTTACAAAATGTAAAACTATAGTAGGTAAATAAATTCTGAATGCACTTAATCCAATAATTAAAATTATAGCAATTTTAAATATTCGCTTTTTTCTAAAATACTTATTTAAAGAGAGGTTCGCTGCCATAACTAACCTGATTAAGCGGATGTGGTTTGATTAACATATTTACAATATGCTTATCTTACCTCTACTACAAGATATTTCGATGTGCTCCAAAATGCAACAGGGTTCTTTATAATCAGTGAGTCTGCCTTAGAATTATTTGTTACACTATAGGAATCAGTGGGGTGATTGGTAATTATCTTTTTAAACCTGCTATTTAAGGGCAAAACACTTAACCGGGTCATATCATCTTTGGTAAAATAGTTGGTATTAAAGTTTGGTTTTAATTCTGCAGATCTGCCTATTCCAACAAACCCACCCTCTTTAGTCAATACACCATTTTCTTTAAATTCCTTATTGGTTCCTATAGCATAATAAACAGTATGCATTTCGGTGTTCATTTCCGATATGGTGCCTTTTTGCTTGTTAATTACAACCATACTGTCGTTAAATTGCCGTATAACCGTTCTCAGAGAGTCATTCATTCCTACCAGCCTTTTTTGCAGAACTGCTATTCCTGAATCTTTTTCTGCAAGCTCCTGTGCAAGGTGTCCTTCCATTTTCTCAATTTCCTTGTTCTTGCTGTCTATTGCTCTTAGTTTCTTTTCAAGAACATATATTTCTCTGTGATATTTCAATAACTGTGCATTAATGCTTCTTATATCCTCTACAGCGCTATGCTTATTCTCTCCGCCCAATGTATTTATCGATAATATTTTTTCGGCAGCTTTTATACTATCGAGGTTATCCTGAATCTCATTCATGGACCTTACATAAGCCAGTATGGTAGAATCCTTTTTGCCTCCCTCCTGCATTAATGCAGAATCCTGGTAGCTTAAATCTTTAATTTGTTGTTGCTGTTTGGTATTGCATCCTTCCATAATAAGAATCGCTACCACTATGTATGCTAATGTTTTCATTTTGATTTTATTTAATTAATGGTGTAAAACTATTACCGGAAGGAAGGTTATCTTTTATTTTTTCGGCAAATTGTATTTTTTAGCGGCTGTACCCCAATAAAGGGGTGGGTTAACTAAACAAGCATTGCTCCGGCAAGTTTGTGAATGTGAGTAACAACCCAAGTTTTATTCTATTAAGACCTCACCCTGCCCTCTCCTTGTATAAAGGAGAGGGTTAGCAGACATAATATAGTGTTTGCAGAATGTAAATTTCTTCTACATGTCCTTCGCCTGGAACAATTGCGAAGCAATCGTGAATTCAAAAAATAAACGCGTATGAACAACGAGAAGGATGTCATGAAATGACAGGATGAGGTAATGAGCATACCCGCGAAGCCAAAGCTCCGCAGGTATTCAGGGGGATTGTAGTAAACCTTAATTTTCTGATACGAACAAAACCTTCACTTTCTTTTCTTTTCCGGGTATGGCGCTAACGCTTTTAGGTTCGCGCGATATGGCTAATGAACCCGAAAGCGTATCTTCCAGCAGTTCAGGGTTCTTGCTCCATTCGTTTATACGCAATGTATCAATATCATATTTTGCCTGCATGTAAAGCCAGTAGTTGGCATCTACACCTATTGTTTTTTCAATCTTCAAAGCAAATTCCGCATTCATGGCTTTATCGCCCTCTAATATAGTGTGCAACACTACCGGCTCAATATTCATCCATGTAGCCAGTTCTTCACATAGTATGCCGCGGTATTCAATTTCATCCTGTAAAAGGGTTCCGGGGTGGATGGGTGATACAGGCATTTGGCTTTTTACGAATTCTTTAGTTTCCATAATAAATGCTTTAAATATTTTTTGCTAAAGTAGCGGGCGCATATTTCCTTTTGCCATGTATTGTGTGAAGTTTTAGTTAATCTAAAACGGTTTATGTTACCAACGTATTGGCCAATAGCCCGGTCGCAGAATAATTGATTTTTGTCTTGAAAAGCATTTATCGCTCCAGTCTATCGCTCCCACAAGTCTGTGACTTGGAGGGGCATTAACTATTACCAAGTTTGAAACTTGGTTTACTTATACTCACAAGTTACGCACCGCTAAACTTGCGAGAGCGGGGGGGATAAAGCAGGTTTTCGCTGATACAATGGCATTTCGTAAATTTGGTAAATGAAGAAAAGGGACCATTCCAGTTTTCTATTTATACTTCTTATTTACTGTCTATTCAATGCTTCGTTGACAGTAAAGGGCCAGCACAGAACACACGACAACGAAATTTCTTCAGACAAAGTACCGGGATATATTAAAACAGAGTTTGTAACAATCTTCGATTCGGCGGCCCATGCAAACTGGCGCGACAAATTAAATGCTTATGGCGAATGGAAATATAATAACATCCAGGAGGCTCATTGGGGTTATACCAATGGAAGATATAGCGTAAACGCAAACGATGGTCATACTATAGAAATGTTTTCATTCGATTCTTTGCCCGTAATGCAACTCGATTCCAATAAAGTCCCTTTTACGGTAAGGCATCATTTATGGAGCCGTTTCAGCTACGATAATCCGCATACTATAATATGGCTGGTCTATCCTTCAAAACCAGGTTATTACATAGCAAACCGCGCATGGGCACACAGTACGGTGCAATTATGTTACGACTCTCTTGGGAATATAAAATATTACCTGGTTCTTAATCCCTATCCTGAACCAGTACCTGTTTCAATCCCGGTTACACTGCTTACTATGGGGGAACAACTTTATCCCACCATAAAAAATTTGGTTTGGTATAAAGGTGGTTGTGGCTGGCCTAACGAAAAAACAGATACGCTACACGGAGCATATACTGTTTACATACCCAATACAAAGTCACGCTCGAAAGATACCTGCCGCTGGTTGGAATACGACAGTCTTGGTAATTTATACAGAAGCGAATATATGATTGATTCTATAATGGATCCTTCCTTGCCTGCCCCTATTTATAAATACCGGCACCGCGATGGTCTCCTTAATGAATACCTCGATTCTAAGAATGTAGTGCAGGGATATTTATTGCTTTATTCAAAATATCCTCTGTTCCCACTATTTCACAGACATAAATTCAGAAAAAGCCTATTGTGCAGAATATCTTTCGATAAAAATGGAAACCAAATAGGTAAATGCGATTGCGGATATTTCTATTGACAACGATAAGTCACTCGACACACACTAAACTTTACTTAAAAACATTCGACCTGTTAATAAATAGTAAATATTTTATTACATATAGAAATAAACTTGTTGTACCTTTGCATTGTTAAACCACTTAATAACGAAACAGAGATTGTTCACATTAGCTAATTATTCATTAATGAGTTCACGAGCCCTTCGGGGTTGCCTCACGCTGTTCGGAATGACAGCTTTAGAACTTATCGGGGATTGGTAAAAGGGGCGGGCTTCGCCCGCCCCTTTTACCCCTAAAACACACAAACACCTGTCATTCCGAGTGGAACGAGGAATCTCAACATAACCACTTAATACTAAAAATTTCATGGAACCCAAAGAAGAATTAACGCAAAACCCACGCATATTAGAACTTGTGCTATGGCAAACTAACGGGTTGACACGGGTTGACAGATTTAAGGCCTTTTTTGAGAAACACAATTTGATTATCAATGGGTTGTAATTTTTTGGGGTCAAAAAGTGTCAACCCAGAATTTGGAGTTAATTGCGAAACCAGTTTTTTTTAAAAAAAGCCCGAAAACTGGACAAGAGGTGACATTTAGTGACATCAGGTGTCAAATTAGGAATTAATAATGAGTAATTAGTAATGGAGGTGACAGTAGAGGTGACAGTAGAGGTGACAGACCCCATAAAGTCATTGAAAATGAGAAGCTTCTTCTATTCTTTTGTCTTAACACAAAAGAAACAAAAGGTCAAGACAGCCGAAGGCAATCATGCCAAAAAAGGGCATGACCGAACACTCGCAGCGGTACAGTCCTACGGACTGAGTGAAATTGCCCGCTTACTCGTGTTCTTTGCTGCCGACTGTCGGCTCCTCTCCTTTTGGGAGAGGTTAGTTAAAGGCACGAAGATCGCTATACAGATTTGTTTTGTTGCAGTAAAAGTGACGGCACGTGAGGTGAAGTTTGCGTTAGGGATAGCAGCGAAAAGCCCACAGCGGAGCGAGGACTTGCAGCGTATAGCCCGACCCGCAGGGGAACGCCCAAACTGAATTAAAAATTAATAATTAGTAATTAATAATGAAAACACCGGAAAAATCCTCCCCCTTCCCCCTCCAGCGGGGGACACGAGAGACACTTATCCCTTACTCCATACCCCTTATTCCTATTAAACTATCATTTTCAGCCTTTTATATTAAAATCCTTATATTTGCAAAAGTTTAATCGTGAAACAAGACACAGAAAAATTTGCAGGGGAAGGCTTAACCTACGACGACGTACTGTTGCTGCCTGCATATTCAGAGGTATTACCAAGGGAAACCAACATAACCTCACACTTCAGCAAAAACATAAAAATCAACACCCCCATACTATCGGCTGCCATGGATACGGTAACCGAGTACAAAATGGCTATTGCCATTGCCGGTGAAGGCGGAATAGGCGTGCTGCACAAAAACATGACCATTGCCCAGCAGGCTGAGCAGGTAAGACGTGTAAAGCGCTACGAAAGCGGCATGATACAGGACCCTGTTACCTTAAAGCAGGATGCTAAGGTAAAAGATGCCCTTGCCCTGATGAAGGAATACAAGATTGGCGGTATACCGGTTGTAGCCGACAAGCACAGGCTGGTGGGCATTGTTACCAACCGCGACCTTAGGTTTGAAAAGAACGTGAACCGCCGCATTAGCGAAATAATGACCAAGGACCATATTATTACAGCTAAAAAAGGAACCGACCTAGCCAAAGCTGAACAGATATTACAGAAGTATAAGATTGAAAAGCTGCCTGTAGTTGATGGCGGCGGACATTTGGTAGGGCTGATAACCTATAAAGATATTTTGAAGGTACACCTTCACCCGAATGCATGTAAAGATGAGTATGGAAGGTTGCGTGTGGCTGCAGCTATTGGCATTACTGCCGATATGTATGACCGTGCCGCCGCACTGATACATGCCGAGGTGGATGCCATTATAGTAGATACGGCGCATGGCCATTCGAAAAAGGTATTGGAAGAAATAAAGGCGCTGAAGAAAAAATTCCCTAACCTGCAGCTTATTGCCGGTAACATTGCTACTGCCGAAGCTGCTCTTGCATTGGCTAAAGCGGGCGCCGATGGCGTCAAGGTAGGTATTGGCCCGGGATCAATTTGCACTACACGTATTATTGCCGGTATTGGCGTACCTCAGCTTACTGCAGTATACGAAGTAGCCAAGGCGCTTAAAGGCACAGGCATTCCGGTTATTGCCGATGGTGGTATACGCTACACGGGAGATATTGTAAAAGCTATTGCAGCAGGAGCCAGCACGGTTATGGCCGGTTCGTTGTTTGCAGGTGTAGAAGAATCTCCGGGTGAGACCATAATATTTGAAGGAAGAAGGTTTAAATCGTACCGCGGTATGGGCTCGCTTGAGGCTATGCAACAGGGCTCGAAGGACAGGTACTTCCAGGATGCTGAAGATGATATTAAAAAGCTGGTTCCGGAAGGAATTACCGGCAGGGTGCCATACAAGGGCAAAATGTCGGAGGTGATATACCAGATAGTTGGCGGATTACGTGCAGGTATGGGTTATTGCGGTGCCAAAAACATTGACCAGTTGCAAAAGGCACGCTTTATACGCATTACCCAATCAGGAGTGACCGAGAGCCATCCGCATGATATATTTATTACCAGCGAGGCACCTAATTACAGCAGGTAATAAAACGGGCAGCTCTTCGTTTTAACCACTGAACATGGGCAGAATAAAACCGCTTCTATTTATACTCATTCCGGTGTTGAGCTTGTGCATGCACTGGCACGTATTTAAAACCGACCTTATTGGAATACACGTTTGGCGACAGACACAAACCCAAACTGTAATAGACAACTTTGCCAAAGAGGACTTTAACATACTTAACCCGCGCGTAAACGACAGGGGCAACGGCGATGGTATCTTCCGCATGGAGTTCCCGATAATGCAATGGCTCTATGCATGCTTTTACAAGGTGTTCGGCAACCACCTTATCATTACCCGCATACTGTCGTTCATTACAGGGCTGTTCAGCGTTTGGGGAATGTACAAATTGGTAAAGGCTGCCTTTAAGAACGAAACTATGGCTTTGATAGGTGCATGGTGTTTCAACTTCTCGCCGGTGTTCTACTACTACACCTTAAACCCTCTGCCCGATAACTTTGCCTTGTGCATGGCTATTTGGGGAATGGCTTACTTCTTTAAATGGACAGCAGAAAATAAGAACTCGCTGTTGTTGTGGTCGGCAATATTCCTGAGCCTTGCCACATTAGCCAAATTGCCGTTTGTGGTTTACCTTGGCGCAATTGCTGCTTACTTTATACAAGGCCTTGTAGTAAAGAAACTGAATATAAAGAATGTCCTTGCTCCTGCCCTGCTCTTTGCCCTGTGCTTTGTAGCGCCTGCACTATGGTATTTGAATGTAGTAGGAACATGGTACAACAACGGAATTGTGGAAGGTGTATTAACCACAACCAAAAATGATTTCAGTACGCTTATAGATATTATGCAGTTCAACCTAATATCATCTATGCCGGAACTGCTGGTTAACTATGGTTCTCTGCTATTCTTCCTTGCAGGGTTCTGGTTCATGGTTAAGAACAAGACCTACAAGAACAATATGTTCATTACCTTCCTTTGTTGGGGAATAAGTGTGTTGCTATACTTCTTCTTCGAGATGAATATGATCGCTAAAACTCACGACTACTACCTGTTCCCGTTCCTTCCACTCCTATTTGTACTGGTGGCTTACGGTGCATGGCAACTGATGAACCAAAAAGCAAAGGCGCTTAAAGTTATTTCGGTTATTGCACTCTGCGCATTGCCTGTTACTGCTTACCTCCGCATCGACCACCGCTGGAACACCGTTGACCCGGGCTTTAATGAGAACCTGCTTAACTACAAAACCGAACTTATAAATGCAGCACCCGATAATGCTCTCTGCATAGTTGGCAATGATGAATCGCCTTATATATTCTTGTACTACCTTAACAAAAAAGGCTGGACATTTAACAATGATAGGCTTCCGGCAGATACGCTCAAAGCTATGATAAACAGAGGCGCTAAGTACTTATACTCCGATTCGAGAAAGGTGGACGGAGACAGCTTAATAAAACCACACCTGGATAAACTTGTGATGCAGAAAGGAACCATCAATGTCTATTCGCTAAAGTAAAACATGAACATCACTACTCCATTAAAGAAAATAAGCGATAGCCAATTACGGTTCATGTTCTACACGCTTTGGTTTGTAGTATTGCTCATACAAGCGCGCTACACCGAACTATTCTCTGACGAAGCATACTATTGGAACTACTCCACCAACCTTGCATGGGGCTATTTCGATCATCCTCCTGTAATTGCATTCCTTATCAAGTGCGGCTACTATCTCTTCCCGAACGAATTAGGTGTGAGGCTCTTTCCGGTAATACTAAACACACTAACTATTTTCATTCTCGAAAAGATCATCAACCCGAAAGACCTGAGGCTATTCTATGTTATTGTCAGCTCAAGCTTCTTCCTGCAAATAGCCGGTATGCTTGCCATTCCTGATACGCCAATGTTGTTCTTCACTGCCACGTTCTTCCTCTTATATAAGCGCTATCTTGAAAGGGAGAGCTTCTTAACCGCAATACTCATTGGTCTGAACATAGGAGTGCTTCTGCTGAGCAAGTATCACGGCATATTGGTGGTTGGCTTTACAATACTCTCAAACATAAAGCTACTCCGCAAGTGGCACTTCTGGGTAACCGCAGCACTGGCAATGCTTTGCGTGCTTCCTCACTTATTATGGCAGTTCCACAACAACTTCCCTACTGTCCGCTTTCAGTTATTCGAGCGCCCCGATGAAGGTTTCGACCTTAATAACACCTTGCAATATATAACAGCGCAACCATTTGTATTCGGGCCGGTCATCAGTCTTATACTGCTAATACTCTGCTTCAAATTCAAGCCTGCAAGTAAATTCGAATCAGCCTTGAGGTACAACCTTATTGGTGTGTATGCCTTCTTCCTCTTCATGACTTTCAAACAACGGGTTGAAGCACACTGGACACTTATAGCGATCATTCCCATGATATATATGGGTTACAGCAAGCTTCAGTTTCATAACCTGTTTAAGAAGATCACTTACTATGCATTCTATGTTACCGTTGTTTTACTGGTTGCAGTGCGCATATTCTTTATGTATGATTACCTGCCAAGTACAAACCTCACCGATGATTTCAAATCCGAGTACCATGGCTGGAAGACCTGGGCAACCATTATAAAGAACCTTGCCAAGGGTAAGCCCGTAGTATTTATGAATGGCTACAAAGAGGCTTCTCAGTATAAGTTCTATTCAGGAGGAGATGCTATTACACTGAACAACATTATGGGGCACAAGACCGAGTATGATATCTGGAAGTATGAGAACGCCTACCAGGGTAAGGATGTGTTGCTGATACCCAACTACACTGTTGGTAATCTTCAAACCATTGAAACGCCTAAAGGGAAAGACGAATATATGTTCATCAACAACTTCCGCTCCTACTCTACTATTAAAATTACACATGATGACAACAAAGTGGTGGTTAACAAAGCACAGCCGTTCACGGTAAAGATCGGGTTGGAAGCATTACCCGAAGACCTGAAATACATCGACGTTCAATCGAACAAGGACTACAAGGCATTTATCAGTTACACATTCTTCACCAGTAAGAGTTATGTCAGCGAAACCTTTACCGACTTTACCCTCACCAACGATATGCTCAACAACAATAAAACTTATGATCTCAATATTACTCCACCTAAAGAACCCGGCGACTACGTTGTCTACCTTGCTATTCGTTCGGGTTGGCTGCCGCCATCCATTAGCAGTAAGAAGCTAAGGGTGATTGTAAAGTAATATTTACAGGTCCTCAGTCAAATAGCTTTTGGCTCTGTCGCGAAGGTTATAATCGAGGGACATGCTCTCGCCATAAGCGCCTGCCGAGCGCAATGCCAGCAAGTCGCCCCGTTTGGTTTCAGGCAGGTCAATGGCCTTGCCAAAGCAGTCCGATGATTCGCAAATTGGCCCAACCACATCATACTTCAATGTCTCTTTAGCATGGCTGGTAATGTTCTCTATCTTATGGTACGACTGGTACAAGGCAGGACGAATAAGCTCCGTCATTCCGGCATCTAATATTATAAAGTTCGATTGTATACCCTTCTTCACATACAGCGTTTTAGCAATCAATGCACCACACTGAGCCACCAGCGCACGGCCCGGTTCGGTGTGCAGCTTCTGGCCGGGGTTAAGTTTCAAAAACTGGCGGAATATGCCAAAGTACTTATCAAAATCTACTATCGCGTTCTTATCGGGGTTGTAGTAATCAATACCAAGGCCACCGCCCAGGTTAAGGTTAGGTACGTATATGTTGCGGTCCGCAAACCATTGTTGTATCTCGTTCACCCGAAGGCACAAGGTCTTGTAAACGTTCATATCGGTTATCTGAGAACCTATGTGGAAGTGCAGCCCTATCAACGATATGTGCTTGCATTTCTTAACTGCGTCCAACACCTTTTCCATCTCCCACATGTTAATGCCAAACTTGTTCTCCTCGAGGCCGGTGGTAATATAATGGTGCGTATGCGCGTTAACATTAGGGTTTATGCGGAGCGCTATCTGCGCCTTCTTTTTATGCTTCGCTGCAATGCCGTCAATTATCTCAATCTCCTCCAATGATTCGCAGTTAAAACAAAATATACCTTCGTTCACCGCAATGCTAATCTCCTCATCCGATTTACCCACGCCTGCAAACACAATCTTACCCGGAGCAAAGCCACATTCCCTGGCACGCAACACCTCGTTCACGCTAACACAGTCAGCGCCTACTCCATAGCCCTGTATGATCTTAAGTATGTTCTCGTTGGCATTAGCCTTCAGCGCATAGTGCACTTCAATGTCGTGCTTCCTGGCAGCAGCAGTTGCCTGTGCCAGCGTTTTGCGCAACAGCTCCGTATCGTAATAATAGAACGGCGTTGGTGTGGCCTCAAATTTCTTTATCAACTCACTCGAAAACATATTCTTCTGTTTATCTTGTTTACCCTTTCTTTAAATTCATTGTGCACAGTTCTTTGCATCTATGTGTCATTTCCTCTTTATTACCTTTTCACCTCACGTGCTGTTTCACTTTTAGCTTTTCACTATTAACTTTTAACTTTCTTAAACACTCCCTCATTCAACGCAATCAGCGCCTTCTTCTTGTCATCGCCATGTATAAGCACCGATATATTGTTCGTGCTTCCTCCATACGATATCATCCTTATCGGTATATCCTTCATCGCGTCGAATATCCTAAGCGCATAGCCATGCTTCTCAGCAAGGAAGTCACCTACGATGCAGATGATGGTTTGGTTCATTTCAATTTCTACTGTTCCAAAGTTTTTCAGTTCTTCTAAAATATGGTCAATGTGTATGGTCTCGTCAATGGTGAGCGATATAGCAACCTCCGACGTAGTTATCATGTCTATCGGGGTTTTATAACGCTCAAACACTTCGAACACGCTGCGCAGGAAACCATATGCCAGCAACATTCGCGCCGACTTGATCTTTATCACCGTAATGTTGTCCTTGGCAGCAACAGCCTTTATATCGTGACCTTGCGATGCCTGGCTTATCAACGTGCCTTTAGCTTCAGGCTGCATGGTGTTCAGCAGGCGGACCGGTATCTTGCGCTTCTGTGCCGGCAATATGCAGGCAGGATGCAATATCTTGGCACCAAAGTAAGCCAACTCAGCCGCTTCGTCGAACGATAGCTCTGCTATTGGATAAGTGCCCTGCACATAGCGAGGGTCGTTGTTATGCATACCGTCAATGTCGGTCCAAATCTGTACTTCGGTGGCGTATATAGCTGCACCCACCAACGATGCCGTGTAATCGCTTCCTCCGCGCTTAAGGTTATCAACTTGCCCAAACGGATTGCGGCATATATAGCCTTGTGTAATAAACAGGTTAATATGCGGATGCTTGGCCAGTTCCTTCTTCAAATGCTCTTCTATATAAGGCAGGTCAGGTTCACCCTCATTGTCGATTCGCATAAAGTTGAGCGCCGGCAACAATACCGAGGATACCTTTTGCTCCTCCAGGTAATACTGTACCAAGGCTGTCGATAACAATTCACCCTCGGCCAGTATGGTCTTCTCCTCGTTGGGCGTAAACATGTCGCGGGTAAACGATAGCAGAAAGTTGAAGTGCTCCGTAATCAGTTCGTTGCCCTTATGTATATATTCTTTGGTGCTGTATAGCTCCTCTACCGTTTTGCGATAACGTGGCTCCAGCTCGTTAATCAGCTTCACTGCGTTCTCGGTCTCCTGCTTCAGCAAGGCATTCGATATCTTTACCAGCCAATCGGTTGTACCCGACATGGCCGATAACACTACTATCTTCTTGCCGGGATTATTTATCAATCCTGCTACCGATTTCATCCGCTCTGCCGAGCCTACCGATGTTCCTCCAAACTTTAAGACTTCCATGTTTCTCTATTAGGGCTGTAAAAATAAGAATTTGAGGGCATTACATAAGCATTATTTGGGCGTTCCCCATTGGGTCGGGCTATCCGCTTTAACTCCTCGCTTCGCTGTGGGGTTGCCGCTGCTATCCCTAACGCAAATACACTAGTCCCGC
>JABCZW010000025.1 GCA_013289475.1 Bacteroidota bacterium | reverse complement strand
ATGCCTTTGTTGCGGTATTCCTTTAATACCATTGCCGAGCATAGGTATACGGCTTCGTACGGGCCTTTCAGCGGGGTTTGTTCAAATAATTGCTTCTCGCTTATCTGGCAATTCAGGAATTTGTTCATCAGGTCGGTGGTGGTGGGTATGCCCAATATCCAGCAAACAGGGCCTTTGCCGTCATCGTATTCCGATACGGTTGCAGGGTGCATTTTCTGGAGACGCTCAATTACCTTTTCGTCTACACTAAGCTGGTCGGGGTCGTTGCGCACGTCAAAGGCCTCTTCAGCCAGTTCAATCATCCGTTCGAAATTGCTTTTAGTCATGATGCAAAGTTATAATTAAACCTCACCCTGCCCTCTCCTTGACAAGGAGAGGGGAACTAAAGGGGTGAGGTAAACTTGTGAAGGCACGTGAGGTGACAAGATATTATTTAGGAATGGACACATAGATGCAAAGGACTGTGCACGATTGGAGTTATGAATTAATGCTGAGACCTCGCTCTATATAGAGTGATGGGAAACCTACTCCAGATCCCTATAAATAATATCGCGGCCGGCAGCATTAACAGATTTAAGGACAGCGGCCCGAAGTGCTTCGCAACGGTCCTGGGTGAAGCTACCCTGTGGAACAAAAGACCTGTAGTTAAGGGTATCGTCGCCATTTTTGGCGACCAGCAGTTTTAACTTATGAATGTATGCCCTGCGCTGTTTTTCTAAATTGGGCTGGTCGGTAAACTCAATACTGAATGATTGAGAGATATAATAGGGGTTAACCACTTTTGCCGGTATAAGTTCAAAATAAAAAAACTCGGTAGTAGATTCACTGGCAATATTACCCGAAAAAGAAGACAGCATAAGCGCAATGGCTATAAATAATAAACACTTCATAATTATAAATTATCGGTTACAGGGGGCTGCAAGGTAGATAATATAACCAGAAGAGAAAATTGATAAATGTCATGTTGCTTATTACTCCGCAATCTGTTTGTAAACAACATTAACAGAATCGGCGCTGAGGCTGCTGAGCTCGCTAAGCCTGATGGCCTCGCACTTTTCGCGGTCATCGGAGCCCGGAGGCATAAGGCTTTTATAGCCAAGGGTATCAATTCCATCGGAAGCTGCTGCCACCTTCAATTCATGAAAGTAATGAGCCTGTTGCCTTACCAGGTCATTGTAATCATTATAATCTATGCCAATGGTTTGAGAAATGTAGCAAGGGGCAACAACTCTTGCGGGCCGTATCTCGAAGAAAAAATATTCGGTAGAACGGATATTAAAAGAGCAAAGTGCAAGCGCAGCAATTATTATAATAAATCGCTTTAGCATATATGAGACGAATAATAACATATAAGCTACGCCATTTTAGTGAGATTCGGAAGCTTTATTCGATGAAATCAAAATTCATCCAGCATCTCATCGGTCGGCGATGGTTCTTTTGTTTCGGGTATGTTGGGGTTCCTTTCAACTCCATCTATCTTGCCTGTTTCAACTTCTTCGTGCACAAACTTTCCTGTTTTATCGAAACGCAAATAGTATGTATTATTGGCATCAACCACATCTACATCGTAACATTTAAACTCGCCATGTACGTTATAATCTTCAATCATATCGAAAATAATGCCTTCGGGGAAATGCTTTTTTATATAAGCCAGCACCTCGTGCGGAAGCTTGTGTATTATGGTGAGCGGGTTACTTGTTGTATCTTTCATGATGTTGTTTTTTTAATACTTCAAAGTTATAGCAGGCATAAGGGAAGCGAAATGACGGCAGGCAGGCAATTGACTGATTTATATCAGTATTAGAATTATGAGTTATGAATTATAAGTTATGAGTTCAAACAAACATTGTCTTTTACCGTTCACAACTCATAATTCATAACTAATAACTTATAACTATAATAGTCTATTTTTGTATATATGATATTAGTAACAGGAGGAACAGGATTTGTAGGTGCATACCTATTGGCAGAGTTGGCAGGGCAGGATAAGCCCGTAAAGGCTTTGAAGCGAGCCAAAAGCTCAACAGCTTATGCCGAAAGGATATTCGAAATGAGGTATGGAGCAGAAGCGAAAACTAAGTTTGCGCGTATTACCTGGGTTGAAGGCGATATTATGGATGTATATTCGGTAGAGGAAGCCATGGCCGATATAGATGAGGTTTACCATTGTGCCACCGAAGTATCGTTACGCGATGACCGCCCCGATGAAATAATACATACCGCAGAAAAAGGCACCGCCAATGTAGTAAACATTGCGCTCGAAAAAGGTGTAAAGAAGTTCTGCCATGTAAGCTCAGTATCGGCACTGGGTGAAGATGATAAAGGCAAGGATATAACTGAAGAAGCTTTTGAAGAATTTAAATATAGTAACTCACCTTATGCTATTGGCAAGCACTTAGCTGAAGCGCAGGTATGGCGCGCCCATGCCGAAGGCTTGAATGTAGTGGTGGTATGCCCTACCCTTATTATGGGGCCATGGCCGGGCAAAAAAGGAACCATGAGCTTTTTCCATTTTTTGAGAAAGTCGCATACTTTTTACACCACAGGTTCTATGGGTTTTGTAGACGTGAAGGATGTAGTAACTATAATGCTCCGCCTGATGAACGAAAACAAAATGAACGAGCGCTACATTGTAACTGCCGAGAATATTGCGTTTAAAGACTTTTTTGCAGATGTTACCAAAAGCATGGGTTTAAAGCCACCGGGAATACGCATAAGTAAAACAGGATTGAATATTTTCAGGGTAATAAATAATGTTATTGGCGGATCTAAAATTACCAGCACTATGGTGAACCATTCGAGCGGAACATTTAATTACAATAACAAAAAAGTAGTTAAAGATTTAGATTATAAGTTTAAACCAATAAAAGAAAGCATTGCAGAAATGGCATCTTTTTTCCTCCAGAAAAAAGAAATTACGAATTAGGAATTACGAATTAAAAATTATAAAAATTTTAGATAAAGTAACGGCACGTGAAGTGATTAATATGATTAAGACTTGAGTATAGGTTGTATTTTGCGTTAGGGATAGTAGTGAAAAGCCCGCAGTCCCGAGGGCTCGGGACGAGGACTTGAAGCGGATAGCCCGACCCGCAGGGGAACGCCCAAGAAAACAGAATAAAAATAAATGAGGCTACAGGATAAAACAGACAGGATAATATTGGGGATTGACCCCGGAACCAATGTAATGGGCTACGGAGTTATACATATTAAAGGGGTTGATGCTAAGCTAATACACATGGATATAGTGTCGTTTAAAAAGACAGATAACCATACCATAAAACTGAAATCGATATTTGAAGAGACATCGCTGATAATTGAAAAATACCGCCCTGACGAAGTAGCACTCGAGGCACCTTTCTTTGGTAAAAATGTACAGTCGATGTTAAAGCTGGGGCGCGCCCAGGGCATATCGATGGCTGCTGCGTTGCATAAAAACTTACCGGTGTTTGAATACTCACCAAGGAAGGTAAAACAATCTATTACCGGCAAGGGAACATCGAGCAAGGAACAGGTTGCCATTATGCTGCAGCGCATACTTACTATTGAATCGCTACCCAAATTGCTCGACGCTACAGATGCATTGGCTGTAGCTATGTGCCACTACTTCCAGAACCGTTTGCCAGGCGGAAACAAAGCAGACAAGAAATATAATAGCTGGGAAACCTTTATAAGTAATAACCCCGGTAAAGTAAGCGGCCTATAAGCACTTTACTATAGCCTGGCGGGTTTGCTCAAGCTCTTCGGGTGTAAGTTTAAGCTTAGGCTGCGAAAAGTTAATATCGCCAACATGGTTAAGCGGTACAAGGTGTATATGTGCATGCGGAACCTCTAAACCAATAACTGCAACTCCTACCCTTTTACAGGGTATGGCTTTGCCTACAGCTAAAGCAACCTTCTTCGAGAATAGTTGTAGTTCAGTAAATAGTGCGTCATCAACATCAAAAAGATAGTCTATCTCTTTTTTAGGAATAACCAATGTATGGCCCTTTACGAGAGGAAAAACATCTAAAAAAGCAAGGCAATTGGCTGTTTCAGCTATTTTATAGCTCGGTATTTCGCCATTAACAATACGGGTAAATATGGAAGCCATTACATGTTTATCTCAAGTATCTCAAACTTCATTTGTCCGTTCGGGGTTGTAACCGTAGCCATTTGGCCTACCTTTTTGCCCAACAGTGCCTTGGCAACAGGTGAGTTAACAGATATGCGGCCTTCCTTCAGGTTGGCTTCGTTTTCGGTAACAATGGTATAGTCCATCGTAGCACCATTGGTAGTATTCTTGATCTTTACCTTTGAAAGGATAAGAACCTTTGAAGTATCTAATGTAGACTTATCTACCACCTTGGCATTGTTAAGTATATCCTGCAGTTTGCCTATCTTAAGTTCCAGCAATCCCTGGGCTTCTTTAGCGGCATGGTACTCGGCATTCTCTGAAAGGTCGCCTTTATCACGGGCTTCAGCTATCTGGTTCGATATAGAAGGCCTTTCCACAGTTTTAAGATGATGAAGCTCCTTTTTCAGCTTGTCGTACCCTTCCTGGGTAAAATATGCAACATCGGTTGACATAACTATAGTATTTAAATAGGTTGGTTCTTTTTATAAAAAGAGAAAGAACCCTAAGGTCCCCTCTCTAAATACAAATATATAAAATTTCTTCTTATTTCAGTGTAACTCTAACACCAATAGTGTGGCATCCTGAATATGGGTTAGAAGCCCTGTAAGCATAAGAAATGCCAAAGACAGACTTGTTTTTACCAAACGGAGCCTGTAAGGTAATACCGCCACAAAACCCTGTAGTAGCTGTTAAACGGCCTCCTATAACCGGGTTAGTGCTTAATGGCTGCGTGGTGCTATTTTGGTAATCGTAACCTACACGCGCCATAAAAAATGACTTGAAGCCATATTCAACACCTATCATTTCTTCATCCTGTGTAAATGAGTTAGATGTAAAGTTTGCCGCAAGGGTAATCCTGTGCTGGCTGCGCATAGAACTATCGCCTTTTAAAAGAAAATCGTAAGCAGCCCCGATATTAACCAATGAAGGCAACTCAAAGCCCTGAGATCTTTGTGCGGCAGTCATTTGATTAGTGCTACCTGTAATGGAACTATTTGGAGTTGATGTTTCAAAAGCCAAGCCATCTCCCGAATAAGCCATTCTGGGGCCAACGTTTTTAAGCGATATACCAAAGTGTACCTGTTTTGCAACATATTGAATACCCGCATCAATAGCAAAACCAAATGCGCTAACATTAGAAATTGATTCAGATATCATTTTAGTATTGATACCACCATAGATCTGATCAGAAAAACTACGGGCATAAGAAACTCCGATGTTTATAAACTGGGGAGTATATGTTCCGATTCCGCCTTCAGGATTATCGAAAGTAGTAATGGGAATATTACCCAAGCCTACAGACATGATAGACAAGCCCAAAGCTCCGCTGCTACCCACATGCTGGGTAAGCCCGAAAGCCGAAAGATGCACTCCGGAGCCATCGAGCCAATCGGTGCTGGCAAGCATAACATCTGTTTTAGTAGTAAATGCAGTACCGGCAACATTCAGGAACTGGGCTTCAATACCCTGCACACAAGATGTATTGGCATTAGCCCAACCGGAAGAGTTTGCCCATGGATTGATAAGCAATTCGGTAGCACCCGCCTGGCCGACACGTGAAGGGTCGCCCGCCTTAACACCAATTACAGAAGCGCATAGCGCTATGCCTGTAATAATTGCTGTTGTTGTACTTTTCTTTTTCATATGGTCTGTTTAAGTTTTTACTATCCGTATCGTTAAAGCTTCCCTCCCCGGTAAAGAGAGGGAAGCAATTTTATTATTAGTATGAGTTAAGGTCAGTTGGCCTCATTACACCGAACCATTTCAATGTTACCTCACCTACATTTGGCACCTCAATATGCACAAGGTACATACCGCTTGCAATTGGTATACTGAATTGGTTCTCCAGATTCCAATCGGTAAATGTAGATGCACTGTTTTTATTTATAACCTTAACCAGTGTTCCATTCAGCGTGAATATAGAAATAGTACACACAGGAGGCAGGTTTGTTATTCTAACCCTGTTATCGAGCCTGCCATTTTCATAGCTGGAATAGGCATAGTAAGGATTAGGCACAATATTGATCAAACTAAGTGCATTTTTTGCTTCCGTTGAGTTTCCGGTATCAACAGCAATTGCGTTGGTAGAGAAAGCAAACATAGGATAGTTACCGTTTTGCGGATCAACTGTATTATTCCATGTTGAATGCATTACCTTACTATTTACAGTAGTAGAGCCATAACCAATATCATAAGGCTTACTTACTCTAAGGTGCATGGTTACATCGCACTCCATTAACGAATGGCCTGCCCTAAGCATTGGCATACTTGCCCACATAATATCACCCAATACATTCTTTTGGTATAATGGCGCAGGAGTACAAGTCGGGCTGGTTAACAAGCTATCGACTATATCATCTCCATCATAGACAGGAATGTTATACTTAGCGCCTGCCTGGTTATTGTTATGTGCAAAAACATAAATATTATGCTTGGCACCCATTACTGAGCTTATACCGAAGACCTTAGATGCGCCCGATACGCCGGCAGGATCCTGCACTGTAAAAATAGAATCCGGGTTCCATTTCATATCACGGCCATTATGGCTTGATAGCCATGAGTCTTCACCATAAGCCATATTAAGGCGCTCACCTGTTTCAATATTAATTGCATAACCGGGGAACCATCCCATACCCTTTTCAGAAATATAGTTAGGCGCATTCTCATGGCGGCTGGTACCGCTGCCAACAGGAGCAAAATTGCCCATCTTATCAATCGATTGAGAAGCTCTGATAGCAAATTTTTTAACGTGCCCTTCAGAAAGAGCAGTTTCATCCTGCATTTCAAATACTACGCAACGAGTCCATTTAGAAGTGTCGGATGTTATTACAATATCAACACTTGCTACGTTGGCAATAGAATCCATAACAGGGAAACCAGGTCCATTATCGCAATATAGACTTGGATCAGATTGGGCACATAAGCCAAACGGAGCCACTATACCACCAATGATCTGGTCGTAATATAAGTGCGAATCGAAGAAGCCATTAGGCTGTATTTGGCTTGGACAAGGGTTAGACGTATTAACCGGGTAAGAATTAAAGGCCTGGTTATCGGCACAGTTTCTATCAATGTTAGTACCGGAACGAATCCAGAAGTATGGTGATGTACCGGGTAAAGAACAAGGTACGCCGCTTAACCATTCTTTGGTGTTATCTGCAAATTGAAGACTGCAAGCAGAATCAATAACCCCGTTGTAACCTCCTGAAGGGTATGGAATATTAGGAATAGATATTGAAATACCATACTGAGGAAGTATCTGCTCGTTAGGAGTACCGATAGGCACATCTGACCAAAATACCCAACCCCTGGTAAGGTCATCCAATTCCCAGTATGCATTATTGTCAATATTAACCGAATAATTAGGATGAATTTTCAGTACAAAATTACCATCTACCACACTCAGCGGATCAACCACCTTTACATCGATAGGGCCATGACCCGGTAAATATGTAGGGTGCGCCATGGTATCGTGCAATAAAATATAATTCATGCTCGTAGGATCCATTTGCAACACATTGTTTCCGTTACCGTGGCCTTCTATACGAGTAATAGCAGGACCGCTGCCATAGCTCGAATTTTGAATGGTGCCATAGCTTTGGGCAGAAGGTATATGCGGGTAACCATGATAAACTTTTATGTTCTTACGGCCTTGCAAATAAGGCAATTTTTGGCCTTTATCAGGGCTCGGACTACTTGGATTGTAAGTAGCATAATTATTATATGCATAAGCAATTGCCATGTAATAATAAGGCCTGTCATTCACCAGCGTTGAAATATTATCTTGCTGGAACAGGTCTGTTTTAACATCGAATGAGTGTTGTATGCCTTTGTCCTGGCCCGAAACTTCAAGGGTAGGAACAACACCGCCAACAGTACTGTTATACACATAATTGATCAAAGTACTTACTCCGTTCTTAATATCACACTCAGCCACAAGGCGGGCTTTAGTAGGGTTAAGAATGTCGGTACCGGTAACAGTTGAGTCTATTACCTGGAATATTTCGTAACCCTCGAACTTATATGTATTATCCTTAGATGTAATAATAGTTGGAGATACCTGGCTATAACCCTCATTAAAGTTATTAGAGGTTTTTTTATTACCTATTGTAATAACCAATTCGTTCTTAAGTTCCTGTATGTTCAAATCAGGGGCATCAGGTCCATCAAGCACTTTAAAGTTATTATTAAACAAAGCCTGTGCAAGGTCGGCATCTTGTTGTATAAGGCATATTGGAGCAACATTACATTGATTAGGTGTGGCTGGCTGATCCCATACCATACCTACAGTAATGTAGTTAACAGCACCAGGCGCCAAGGTAAAAGGCCCGGCAGATTGTAACCAACGTCTGTCACCAGGCAGGTTACCTGCAGCATTTTCATCCCACTCCACCGATTGTTTTACTCCGTTAGTACCGCAACCTGCCGAGTCAGTATTTATAGCACTGGCAGAACAAGCGCCACCGGGTGTCCAGCAGAACATATAATTAGCAGGTGTAGAACTTGTCTGGTAGCCATTTCCGCCATAGGTCATGTGGCTGCCATCCTGCCACATACCGCGCAGGTAGTTATAATAGTCAGATGCCCTGGTCGGGTTACCCTGTACAGTAAAATCGTTGTTATAGTATACAAACTTAGCCATACCAATACATTGTTCGCTGTCTACTGTCTTAATATAGCAGCTCTTATCGCCTTTATCGGCAATAGGGCCCTGGAAGAAAACCGCACCTACTGCAGGCGGGTCGTTACCATAACCTAATTCTCCGGCAAACTGTCCGCTACCGTCAGGGTCATTACATTCACCATTATAACAATAGCCCATGCTGCGGCCAACATCGCAACCTACATAGTCATCACCACCATTACCAAGGTCAGGGTCAACCCATGCGCCAAAGTAAGTGTTGTTAACCTGGTAGGTAGACTGGTTAATAATTTCATAATTATAAAAGGTCATATTATTAATGGCATCGTTGGTTTGGAACGCAAAACATTGCGACCTAACCTCTAAGCCTATAGCAACACCACCCGATTCGGTGTGTGTATTACCAATATCGTTAATAACCCACCACAATGTAGCATCACCAAAAATATGCCCCTTGGTATTTGTGGCAGTACCGGTTAAGTCATAAGCTGGATAATCACCTTGACCAGGTCCCGGATCATACGTACCATCCCCACTTAATGCATCGTCAACATATGGCGCAAGCATTCCACCACCTGGGTTAGGGCTGTTACCCGGCCAGTTGGCTATATCAGAAGGAGGAGTACCATAGGTAGGGCCACTGGCATACCAGTTATCAACTTCAGCCCTTGTTACATAAAACATTTTATCCCACTGTAAGCACTGAGACGGAGATATTTGAAATCCTGAATATATAGGGCCTGTCCAAAAGTCTTCACCATTCTGGCGGTAGGTCATAGCAGCAACTTTAAGCTGTCCGCCCGCATCAATACCGCCAACCCACAAAGAGCCGGCAAACAAAGAAGATTTGTTACCTGCAGCAGGTGCATAATAACGTGGTAACCCCACTCCCGGATCCCACCACATGTCACCTTCGTCCATTATACGGGCACGTATATTATTTATCTGCATGTAAGCAGCGCCGGCATCAACCGCACAACCCGTAGCAAGGGCACGCTTTACAGCATGGGTGCCTATATTTTCTTTAGCGTCCGCCGTATTACAAATTGCGGCAGCAATAACCAAAGAGAGTAAAGCTCTTTTAGTGTAGTTCATCTTTGAGGGTTTTAGCAATGTATTTATCATAATACACTTTATTTCGTTTATGTTAGAAGTTAAAGCTTACACCAAGACGGATGGTCCTTGGTAAAGATAAATAAGTAGGATCCTGTTCTTTTATTTTATACTGGTCAACAAAAGCCTGCGGAGATGTTTGTGCAGGTATTGCTTGCTGGCCCGCTCCTGATGCCAAATAACCATCATCGGTAGGGCTGCTTGTATAATGGTATACATTAAGTATATTCATAGAATTAAGCAGGTTGGTAATGGTAAGGTAAACTAATATGTCGCATTTATGCCCTTCCTGATCCTTATCCTTTCCTTTAATAGTTAAAGGGAAGTCCTTATCAATCTTCATATCTACACGATACTGCCATGGTAAGTTAGAGCCGTTAACACTACCCACTAATGAATAGTGTTGTGCTATACCAATACCCACGTTTTGTGAGTTAGGGTCACCTTCTGTAGCATTACCCTGTACGGTATATGGTGTGCCCGAGCTAGCAACAAAGTTCAGGTTAATACCTGCGTTTGCAAGTATTTCTGTGCTTTTACCGCTATGCGACATAATGGTTGGCCCGTCATACATACCTTGTCCTGATGCAAAGTGGTAATCGAGGTTGATCTGTATGGTGTGGCGTTGGTCGAAATCGAGCGGAATAGGTATTTGCAGGTTAGGATTGCCCGAGTTAGCCAGGTTATAACCCGACTGAGGGCCTGAACCTGTACCTGTTGCAAATTGAAGGGTATAAGAAGCCCTCATTTTAAAATCGCCAACACGGCTAAGAGTATATGCTAATGTTAAACCCTTAATGGTACCAAAGTCAATGTTATTATATGCCAGGTAACTTACAGGATAAGCATCAAGGAAGCGGTATGTTTCAATTTCGTTCCTTGGTGCGCGGTAAAAGGCAGAAAGGGTAAGCGCAGTGGTCTTCCTTTCATTAAGCGCCTGGGTAAAGCCCAATTCATAATCTGTTGTTTCAACAGGTTTCAGGTTCGGGTTGTTAATTATACCACCAACATTACTTTGTATAAATATGTATTGTGTAGGGAGGAATAAGTTATAGCCGATTCCAGGAGGGCGCTCTGTCAAAATATCGTAGTGGGCAAAAAAGGCTGCCATATCAGATATAGGGAAAGAGAATGCAATACGAGGCATAACACTTACCTGTGGGGTGTATGTTGTAAATGCATTTGAGTTAATTGATGTCTGGTTCGGATTTTCGAGGTAAGGCTGAATATTACCGGTTGATGTTGCCGAAGCCAAAACAGTAGGGTCGGTAATTATATTTCCTCCTGCATCGTACCATGTACCGCCATTACGGTATCCAACAATTGCAGTAGGGCTTTGTGAATTATTAACGTACACTACATCATTGCCGTTAAGATTACCCGGGATATTTTCTCCCAGCGGGGTACCTTTAACCTCTGATACTGTTTTAGCAGGGTAAAGCAGGTAAGGGTCTTTTAACACCGGTTGGTTAGCATCGAACCTGTCGATACGAACGCCCACGTCAAACCTTAAACTCTTAAACTCAAAGTGGTCCTGAATATAACCTGCTATATATATAGGATGGTATGGTGCAACCGGGTAATACAGGTTACCATTAGCATCGCGTTTATTAAAAAAGTCGTCAATACTTGGGGTGCCGCTTGTCATGTCGCCCTTATAGTCATAACCATAGTAACTTACAATCTGGCTACCATTGTTAAGCAGGTCACTGGCGCTAAACATATCAAGCGAATACATGCTTGGTGAATAAGAATCCGGGTCGAGCCATTGGGTGCTGTTCACAGCAAGGCCGAGTTTTTTACGCAAACTCTTATCAAACTGGCTTTGTACAGCAGGATTGTATAACCTGTTATATCCGTAGGTATTATATAAACCTGATGAAGCAACGTAAGGGTTAGCAGTATCCATCTGAGAAATTTGCGTATTTGTGTTCTGGCGCATAATACCCCAGAGCGAAGGTGCGCTAAGACTGAAGAAACTTATAATGTTTTGTTCGTACTCAAAACCTACCTGTATATCGTTGTTCTTTATAGTAGCAGAAAAGTTTGCGGTGAACCTGAAGTGGCTGCTATTTTGTTTCTGGTAGCTTGGATAAGACCTGCCTGTATTATACCAAAGTGAATATACGTTTGATACTGCATCGCCATTCATAAGCCCGAGGTTCTGCTCTATAATATTTGAGTTGTTAACGTTTTGTGCGCCAACAAAGTTGTATACATCGGTAGTATAGTTGGCCATTAAAGGGTTCTGGGTTCCGGGGGTATAGGTAAGAATTGAATCTCTGAAACCTGTTTGATAATACCCTGGTCCTTTTTTACCGTTCGTCAGGAATGTATTGTATTGAGGAACTTCGTACTGGGTAAATTTACCTACATAACCATAGTCAAAGTAGCTGTCCTGGAAATTTGTGTTTTCAATAACATGGTATGTGTTTCCGTATTCGGCCTGCAAAGTATAATATGCATTTTGAATAAGCGCAGGCTTGCCGTTTTTATCGGCAGGTGCAGTAGCAAAACGCTGCCTTAAACGTATAAAACCACGATAAGCGGTGGTAATATCCAGCGGATCTTCTATAGAGTTGAACAATTCATAAACAGATTCAAAATCGTGCCTGTAAGTATATTGGTAAGATCCACCCGCAGTAACTGTAACCAGAGGGGTAACCCTGAAATCGATCTTTCCGTTAGCAGAAATTGATTGCAATGCATCATTTTGCCTTGCTGCAGAATGGTATATATCGGCATTGGTAATATATTCAGCTGAACGGTTAAAACCACCAAGCGGATTTGGAATTAAAGGAGTATTTTGCAGGCTAGTAAGCTTATCGCTGTTTACATAATAACCGCCAACAAAACTTGGTTCAGCATCTTTGTTATAACTTAATTCGCCGCCAAGAATAAAGTTAAGGGTAGGATATGTATTCGGGCTTTTTTTACCGGCAGAATCTCTTTTAGCCCATATTGGGCCACCAATAACAAAGTTAAAGTCATTATACCCAAATGCATCAAGTGCTTCTGAAGTGATAGCTTCAGCAGAGCCAAAAAATTTAGGAGAAGCATTGATGGTGTTAATTTCAATAATACCACCTGTAGCATCGCCATATTTAGCCGGTACACCACCAATGTAAGTATTTATTTCACCAATCATACCTTGTGGCAAACCTCCGCCGTTCTGATCGGCAGTAATTTTCATACCGTCAATTATCACCTGGTTATTTTCAGTACGGCCACCACCAAGGTGTAAAGGTTGGTTAATATCGGTTTGGGTAGCGCCGGGGGTCATAGCCACCATGTTAAGCGGGTCACTTCCTTTTAATGGATTGGCATCTAAATCTTTTTTATCAAAACTTCCTATACGGTCGGTAATCGGGCGTGTGTATATTACTACCGCTTCCTTCATCTTAATTGATGCATCTATCATTTTAATGGCAATGTGCACGGGAGTATTAGGAATTACAGTAATGCCAGATTCATTAAAATCGTGGTAGCCTGTCCACACAGCTTTAATATCATATTGCCCAGGATCTAAGGGTTTAATTTCAAGATTACCGTCAAGGTCGGTGGTACCTGCGCCCATTTGTTCGCCGCCCCTGGTAACTATTACGTTAACAAATGGCATATCAGCTTTTTTAGCCGAATCGGTAATATGCACTATAATGCTACCGGTAGATTGGGCGAAGGCCATACCTGAACAGAGTAGACCTAAAACTGTAAGACGTATCTTTTTGAACATACTAACGAGGTGTTTGTTAATTTTTGTTAAAAGCAACGGGCAAATTTAAAAAAAGATAAACCCGTGGAGTGAAAAAACTGTTATTTTTTTTGCAAATATTACCACCACTCAATAAACATGCGTCAATAGCGGGCGTTTTGCATCCAAAATCATATTTTTCATTACAGGTTCTCATATTTTTTTCTATATTACTCATTTTTACGCTTAATCTGTATCTATCAAGGCTTTTAGCACTTTATTGGTTAGCTGGTATTTCAGATTCGTTTTCATGTCTTTCACTTTCACGATACAAATAGAGACACAAAAATCACATAAAAGAAGTGATAATTATTGTTTGGCGTAAGTGGGTTAGTGAATGGTGAAAAAAGGGGGGTGAACAGCGAACGATAAATTATAAACGATTAACTATCAATATACTGTTCATGTATTACCTATGATTCATAGCTTATAGCTATTTACCGGGTTTCCTGCCAAACAGCCTTTTAAAGAAGGGCTCGCGCTTATGATCCCTGTTACGTTCTGCTTCTTTTGCATCTTCTTTCATACGTTTTTGAGTAGGCTTACTCTGGTTTTTCATATGCTGCTTCAAAGCAGCCTTTTTCTGCTTTTCAGCCAGCTTCATTTCCGCTTTTTTCTTTTTAGCAAGGGCCCTTTGCGATTTCGAATCAGGGTTCTTCATATTCGGGTCATCGAAAGTAGCGCTGGGGTCCTGGGCATGAGCAAGGGCTGCAAACAATACAAACAATATAAGCAAAGGTGCCCTGCGCCACTTACTTTTGCCGGGATATTGTCTTTTTAGTTGCTTCATATACTACAAAACACAAAAATACGTTAATTTTGTATCTATCTTATCAGTATGCAACGCATAATAAAATTCAGCCTTTTACTTATTGTTGTTACCTTATTATTGCCGGGTGGCGGCTGTAAAAAAGAAACTGTTTGCAATGGTGTGCCCAACACAGCAGTAAATTTTTCGGTTAATCTTAACCTGGGCTACCCTCAACTGAACCCTGTTAACGGCAACGCTACCTATAGCGGTGGTTATGCCAACCACGGCGTATTGATATATCATTACTTAACAGCACAGTTCGTAGCCTATGATTGTACATGCCCTTACGATGGAGAATCGAATGGCAATGCGGTTATAAGCGCAAAACAAGGAGCCCTTTTTGCTACCTGCCCTGTTTGCGGTTCTTCGTTTTTACTTTCAAGTGGCTCGCCTAATAAAGGGCCTTCTACCTGCCCTCTTAAAGCTTATTCAAACACCACATACGACCAAACAAACAATATTGTTTACGTTTCGAATTAATGTCTTAGTCATTGTTATAAGTACTAAATAACACCACCACTTATTATTAACACACTCAATAAAGCACCCCAGAAACAATTGTTAAAACTTACCGGCGGCGCGGTAATGGTTTCATTGCTTTACTTTATTTTCCTTTTGAAATTAAATGCATTTGCCATTCGGCCGTGGGACGAATCAACATATGCCATTAATGCTTACGAAATGCTTCATGGCCATCATTACTTTGCCATATTTCTGTGGCAATATTGACTATTTAACAAGCAAACCTCTTTTAACCCGCTGGATTCAAATGTTTAGTATTACAACTCTTGGCTACAATGAATTAGCTATACGCCTACCCTCTGCCATTGCAGGAATACTGACAGCTTATTTTGTTTTTGCATTTATAAAAAAAATCAGTTCTGTTGCTTGGGCCTGGTGCGCATTTTGTGTGCTTATTACCTCTATTGGCTTTGTGCATTTTCACACTGCACGCACCGGTGAACCAGATTCGGTACTAACCCTGTTTCTATTCCTGTCAAACACTTACTTGTTTTATTATGCATACAAAAAAGAGAACAGAGACCAGAATATCTTTTTGTACTTCATCTTTTTAGGACTTGCGTTTGGCACCAAAAGTATAGCGGCACTTTTGTTTATACCCGCACATATTTTCATAATCCTCTATCAAAAGAAAGTGAAAGATATTTTGCTTTCAAAAGGATTCTACCTGGGCTTATTTGCATTTTTACTTATAAGCGCTTTCTTCATTTTATCAAGGCAATTTAATGACCCCGCCTATATAAGCAGCATGCTTAACAATGATATACTAAGGCTTACCAATGCTATTGAAGGGCATAATGAACCTTCCGATTTTTTCTTTAATAACTTTTATAATTCCCGCTTTTCGTGTTGGGTTGCATTCTTCTTATTAGGTGTCTTTTTATTGTGGCATCACAGACGTAAACCTAAATTAAAAATGGTTTTGGCCTGGAGCATATCACTAATACTTTCCCAGCTTTTAATTATTTCCTTTTCATCTACCAAACTCGAATGGTACGATATGCCGCTATACCCCTATATGGCAATTGTTGCAGGTTATGGAATTTATTACTGCATAAAAAGGCTGAAGTATTTTAATCCAAATACAATACGGTTTCCATTTGTGATCGTATTGCTTTTTTCTATACCGCTTTATTTTGCAATTAAACAATCTATGACAAATAACAGAACTGAAGGAGAAAGAAAACTGGAGCGCGTGGCCGATTATTTATTTATGAAAGAAAATGAAGGGTTTAATTTCAACAACTATTATGTGAGTGATGACTGGTATATAGGTCAGCCATTATTTTACAAATACAAACTAAAAGAAGACAACCAAAATCTTTATTTAGTAGATACTACAGGAATAAAGCCCAATACTAAACTGATAGTATCGGATACTGCAATAAAAAGCTATATAATGAAGAAATACAACTACGTGGTTAGTGATACTTATTACAATGTCTCAGTATTTGACATTAAAGAGAATCGTTAAGTTATCAGGCAAATAAAAAAGCCCCGCATTTCTGCAGAGCTTCTTTTATTAATTCAGTAAAGCTTAGTACCTATAGTACTCAGGCTTGTAAGGGCCTTCAACTTTTACACCAATATACTTAGCCTGTGCAGGAGTCAGTGTATCAATTTCAACTCCTAGTTTTTCCAGGTGTAAACGTGCAACTTTTTCATCAAGTATTTTAGGCAAGGTATAAACCTTGTTCTCATACTTGCTATGGTTGCTCCATAATTCAATTTGTGCAAGCACCTGGTTGGTAAATGATGTTGACATTACATACGATGGGTGCCCCATTGCGCAGCCAAGGTTCACTAAACGACCCTCAGCTAATACAAGGAAATCCTTACCGTCGATGGTATACTTATCAACCTGTGGCTTAATGGTATCTTTTGTTTTACCGTATTTACTGTTGAGCCATGCCATATCAATTTCAGTATCGAAGTGGCCTATGTTGCAAACAATAGCATTGTTTTTAAGTGCACGGAAGTGCTTTTCAACAATAATACCATCGTTACCTGTAGTTGTTACCACTATATCTGCAAGGCCGATAACATCATCCATTTTACGTACTTCATAACCTTCCATAGCCGCTTGTAATGCGCAGATAGGATCAATTTCTGTAACAATAACACGCATGTGCGAGTTCTTAAGCGCTTGCGCTGAACCTTTACCTACGTCGCCATAACCCGCTACTACAGCCACTTTACCAGCAAGCATAAGATCGGTTGCACGGCGTATAGCATCTACTAACGATTCGCGGCAGCCATATTTATTATCGAACTTCGATTTGGTAACCGAGTCGTTTACATTAAAGCAAGGCATAGGCAATGTACCTTTAGCCATACGCTCATACAAACGGTGTACGCCTGTTGTGGTTTCTTCACTTATACCGCGTATTCCGGCAATAAGCTCAGGGTTCTTATCCAATACAACGTTGGTAAGGTCACCACCATCATCTAATATCATGTTCAAGGGCTTGCGGTCAGGGCCGAAGAAAAGTGTTTGCTCAATGCACCACTCATATTCCGACTCGGTCATACCCTTCCAGGCATAAACCGGAACACCTGCAGCAGCTATTGCAGCAGCAGCATGGTCCTGTGTAGAAAATATATTGCACGACGACCATTGCACCTCGGCACCTAATTCAACAAGGGTTTCAATAAGTACAGCGGTTTGTATTGTCATGTGAAGGCAACCGGCAACGCGGGCGCCCTTTAAAGGCTTTTGTTTTCCATATTCGGCACGCAGCGCCATTAGGCCCGGCATTTCGACTTCAGCAAGTTTTATTTCTTTCCTACCCCATTCGGCAAGTGAAATATCTTTTACTTTGTAGTTCAATACTTTTTCGGTTGTTTGTTGGCTCATGGCTATATTTTTTTTAAATAGGTTGTCAAAGTTAAGAAATTAGATTCTAATACTATTCATTATGCCTGTAATTCTTAAACTAACCACCCCAAGCGGCCTTTCGGCAGGGGTTTGGGAAATAACCGAAACCCATAAGCAGCTTATGGAAATGGCTGCTTTGAGCGAAGATGAGAAGAAAGTTATAGCATCGTTTAAAAACGAGGCAAGGCGTATGCAATGGCTCGCAGTTAGGGTATTATTGGGCCAATTTATGAATCCACGCCCCGTTATAGCTTATAAAGAAAACGGCAAACCTTTTTTACCCAACGGCAAAGCGCATATATCTATAAGCCACTCCGGAAAAATGGCGGCTATTGCATTACATCCATCGGTACACCCGGGTATTGATGTAGAGGAAATACACCCTAAAATAAACAAGATAGCCCACCGCTTTGTGAGCGATAAAGAAATGGCTTACCTGAAACAGGATACCTTAACCGAGCAACTTTGTATTATTTGGGCAGCAAAAGAAGTATTGTATAAAAGCCACCCCGAGGGCATGCTATCATTTAAAGAAAACTTATCCGTTTCACCGGTTAAAATAGCCGATAAAAGCGAGTTGCAGGGAACCATTACTAAAGATGGCAAAACCATAAACCACAAACTGGTATGCCAAAAAATCAATAACTACATTTTAGTTTATACGATGTAGGCTGAGAAGCCTATCATAACAAAAGTATCAGTTATGAGCCACCGTACTAATAGTTCCAGTTGATGCCGTAATCTTACGGATATTATTGTTGCGATTATCGGCAAGATAAATATTGCCAGATGCATCAAGTGCAATGCCACATACATCATTTAGTTCAGCTGCAGTAGCAGGCCCCCCATCACCACTATTGCCTATACTCCGCACATTACCGGCTATTATTGTAACATTACCGGTTATATGATCACGCCTGCAAACAAATGTCACCTGGCTAAAATAAATATTTTGCGCAGAGTCTACTACAACAGGCCCCGGAGCAACACCTGTTACAATAGTATTTATTACCCCTGTTAATGCAGTAACTTTACGTATTCTGGCATTACCCTGATCCGCAATATAAACATTACCTGAATCATCTATCGCAATACCTATCGGACCAGACAGATTAGCCGAAGTAGCAGGGCCTCCATCACCCCCCGAACCCAGAATGCCGTTACCGGCAATAGTAGTTATTATACCGCTTTTGCTGTTTACCTTTCTAATTCTATTATTCCCTTCATCGGCAAAAAATATATTACCCGATGTATCTGTAGTAACCGCAAAAGGATAATAAATCTGAGCATTCGTTGCAAGTCCGCTATCTCCGCTATATCCAGCATTTCCATTACCTGCAATTAATGACATAATGCCACTCGACATATTTATTTCATGAATACGTTGACAGGAATTATCTGAAAAATAGATATTACCTGTTCTATCCATTATTATGCCAAAGGGGGAATTTAAATAAGCAGACTTTGCTGCGCCCCCATCACCGAAACAGCCAGCTACTGTATCGGTTCCGGCAATTGAGCTTATTGTACCACTAGTACTAACCCTAAGAATGTTATGATCTCCTAAATTAGTAAAATAAATACAACCTGTTTTATCTACGACCAAATTGTACGGTCCCGCTATAACATTATAACTCGATATAATATTCGGCTTTGGTGCAGACTCTTTACTGCAAGAACATACAGCAACACTTGTTATTAAAAAAAGACAGATTTTAAGAATTTGGTGGTTCATGGTTCTCAAATATAATGAATTTCCTCGTTGGTGCAAGCGCTTTCGTCCTACCAATTATTATTCGAATTTAATTGCACTGCAAGGATGCCCGCTTCGTGCCTCGCAATGACGGGAACCGAAGAACATGTAACACTTTACTATTTGATTTAATTTATTTTACGACCTTTATACGCCAATACGCAGCCTAAATGCCATCAGCCATATATAACTCTTTAGCCGAGGGGCAAAGCAAGAAACAGAAAAAGCTGGTTTTGCTTATAGACCCTGATAAGTTTACATCGGCAGATATTGTTAAGCGTGCCGAGCTTGCAGGAGTCGATTATTTTTTTGTAGGTGGCAGTTTGCTATCGAAAGGCAATTTTAACAAGTGCGTTGAAACCATAAAAAAGCAAACCAATTTGCCGGTAGTTATTTTTCCGGGCAATACCGACCAGGTTTCTCCTGCTGCCGACGGAATACTTTTTCTTTCGCTTATATCGGGCCGCAACCCCGAAAACCTCATTGGCAAGCATGTACAGGCAGCACCTATTTTAAAAAAGACGAATCTTGAAATTATACCAACCGGTTATATGCTTATTGACGGTGGAAAAATAACCACCGCCACGTATATGAGTAATACTGTACCAATACCTCACGATAAAAATGATATTGCTGCATGCACAGCACTTGCCGGAGAAATGCTTGGCCTGAAACTTATTTATATGGATACCGGTAGCGGAGCCAAAAGGCATGTAACATTGCAAATGATAAAAGAGGTAAAGAAAACTATTTCAATACCGTTAATTATTGGCGGAGGAATACGTACACCCGAAGATGCTTATGAAGTTTGCAAGGCTGGTGCAGATGCTATTGTAATTGGTACAATTGCAGAAGAATCGCCCGAGATAGTTGAGCAAATTGCAAAAGCGGTACATTATAATTTTAGTATAACAGAAAAAGGAATTTAAGCTTTATGAAGTTTATAGTTATTACACCCTCAAAAAATGTCGATAATGAATATGCCATTGTAAGCCACATGCTGAAAAATGGCCTGCCTACCCTGCACATTCGTAAACCCGGTTTCAGCAGAGAAGAAACGGTTAGCTATATTGAACATTTTCCGGAAGACCAGCAAAATAAAATGGTATTACATTCCTACCACAATGTAATGCTTGACTATGACCTGAAAGGGCTGCATTTAAGCAGACGGCATAAGAAAAAACAATTCGCTTCGTGGTTAACCCAAACCAAAATCGAATTGAGAATGGGGAAAAAGATAAGCTTAAGCACATCGAGCAAAAGCCTTTCATCGCTGGTAGATAATTATAAAAATTTTGATTATGTAATGCTTACACCTGTGTTTACTGACCCTCAGGGCCACAGACCGAGTTTTAGTCCCGCCATTTTGCAGCAATTACTCCGCAGCTACCCCGATAAGGTTGTTGCACGCGGAGGCTCAGATGCTGAATCGATTGAAAAAGCAAGGGATATGGGCTTTGCAGGCATTGCCTTTCACAACTTTTTCTGGAATAATGAAGACCCGCTGAAAGAATTCGACCGGGTAGTGAACAAGTTCCAGCAATTGGGTTTAAGCATTCAGTAAATGCTTTTTATTTCATTGCAAGATATTTATCACTACGTTACCGAACACTGGCTTGAAATAATTGCCGTAGTATTTTCTATTGCAGGCGTTTGGCTTACGGCTCTCGAAAAAACAATTAACTGGCCCCTAAATATTATTGCAAGCGCAATTTACGTTTACATTTTCTATGTCAGTGGCATTTATATGGATGCCTTACTTTCGGTTTTCTTTGTGGTCTTTAGTTTCTACGGCTGGTACCAGTGGCTTTATGGTGGAGATAACAAAGCGCAACTTCAGATTTCCAAAACATCCCTTAAACTTGCATTCATTTTACTGTTAATTGGAATACCATTAACCTTTGGTTTTACTCAACTGCTCACGCATTATACTAACAGTACCATTCCCTACCTCGATTCTGTAACTACGGTATTAAGCCTTATTGCAACCTGGATGGCTGCAAAAAAACATATTGAAAACTGGCTGGTGTGGATAATTGCAGATTCTATTTATGTGGTTGAGTATGTTGTTAAAGACTTATACCTTACTGCTGTATTATATTTTATATTTACCATGCTGGCCGCTTATGGTTATTACGAATGGAACAAGCAATTGAAAAAATTATCCGCATTGCCATTGTAGGCCCCGAAAGTACGGGAAAATCCACATTAGCAGAACAACTGGCAAAGCATTATAATACATGCTTTGTACCGGAATATGCCAGGGAGTATTTAAACAATTTGAAAAGAGTTTATACCATTGGCGATGTTGTTGCCATATCGAAAGGGCAAATGCAAACGGAAGATGAACTTGCATTAAAAGCAAACAAATTACTGATTTGCGACACCACACTTTTAGTAACCAAAATTTGGGCAGAATTCAAATATCATCAGGCCCCTGAATGGATAAAAGAAAATATAAATAAAAGAAAATACAATCTGCACCTGCTCACCTCCATCGACCTGCCCTGGATGCCTGACCCACAGCGGGAACACCCGCACTTGCGTGAAAAACTTTTTGAAATATATCAAAACGAACTTGCTGCTTTAAAAGTAAATTACACAATCATTTCAGGAAATGCTGAAATGCGTTTACAGCAAGCAATTAACTCTATTGACGGCTTGTTAAAAGTTAACACCCATAGTTAACACCACATTAGAAACTTCGGTGTGGTTGGAAGCAAAGTTGGTACCATAAGGTGCATACGCCGAAGTATATAAATAATCCTGCTGATCGTAGTATGAAAGAACATAAGCAAGATCAATAAAGCTGTGTTTTATTTTCACGCCTACACCGGCTGAAAGACTGCGCTTTAAACCTGTATTAGCAGCTTCTTTGGTATACGGATTGCCATAATAAGCATAGCCGGCACGAATACTGAATGGGTATAAAACAAGTTCGCCACCCACACGTATATTGCTTGCTCCCATATAGGAGTTTGATATAGCCTGGTTCACTGAAGAATAATCGGTTCCCGCAGCACTAAAGGAGGCATTCGAATAATTCACGTATTCATAGTCGGCAGAAAGTATTGCCTGGCGGTGAATAATGAAGGCTATTCCTGCCATTGCTTTCATAGGGGTAATGAGTGTATAATCGAAGGCACCTTGCGGAGACGCAACTGATGTTTGGCCACCGCTGGGGCCGGCATATGGACTTGGATTATAATTTGCCGATATGGTTGTATTGTACTCGTCGTGAAGAGAGAAAACAGTCGGTGTATGAACGGCCAGTCCTATTCTTGCCCAATCAGTAAAACGGTATATAAGGCCAAGTTTTAAATTAACGCCCGAACCGGTAGTAGTAACATTCGAACTTACGGTATATCCGGTAAGGCCGAAAGCAGAATCATTGTAATGAGGAGTTTCGCTATAAGTAGCACTTTGGGTATAACGGATATCAGGGATACCCAGCGTTCCGCCTATGTAAAGCTTATTGTTATAGTTACCTCCAAACGACAGATCCATTTCACCCATTGAGCCAGAACTTGTTATAGATTGCATTTGCACAATATAATTAGTGCCATTGCCAAGGTAAGGGCGAATTATATTAAAGTATGAATTTGCGCCTTTATTAGTATCTAAAAGTCCTGCATTAAAAGCAGGGCCTGCAAAAAACTGGTCAAGGCTCCTGAAATTATTTCCATTGGCCTGGTCAGTATACTGGTCGAGCATTGTACTATTATAATTATTACCCTGCGTAGTTACCTGGCTATTAAAATCGTTGGTGCGGTTATATACAATGCCAAAGGCCAGACCTTTCCATGCTGCATCATCGCTGGCATTTCTCCATGAAAAAACCAGGCCCGCATTTTGAATATTTGCCGAAGCCTGGTAAGCCATATTTGTCATTCCGTTAAACTGCGAAGAAGTGCTTTGAATAGCAAAACCGGGAGAAAAGGTAAGCTGGCTTTTGGTAAATACCGCCACACCCGCAGGGTTAAAAGCAAGTGAAGACATATCACCACCCACTGCGCTAAAAGCTCCGCCCATTGCCATAAACCTGGCCGTACCGCCAAATGTTGTTTGTGAGTACCTTAAAGCATCATCTGCAGTTTGGGCATTGGCAATAACCGGTAGTGTTGTTATGGCTGCAGCAACCAGTCGAAGGAACCTTTTCATAACAGAGTATGTTTAGTTTAGTGATTTGATTATTATCTATGTCCGCCACCACTATGACCGCCACCACCGCCACCTGATGAATGTGAACCACCGCCACCGCCGCCAAAGCTATGTCCGCCACCCGATGAATGTGAACCACCACCAAAAGTAGCGCCTGAAGAATGATAGCTGCTATTGCCACCGAATGTGTGGTTTCCGCCACCATAGCTTCTGCTGCCCGAATTAGAGGCACGGTAATTATAGTTACCTGAGCTTCTGCTGCCTTGGCTTGGCGCTACGCGGGAAGGTGCAGTATACGTAGTGTTACCACGGCTATACCCCCTCGAATTGTAACTGGGCCTTGCAGTATTGTTACGCGGAGCGCTGTTATTATATGAATAATTATTTGTACGCGGAGCACTGTTAGAAGGGCTCATCCTGCCATTTGAAGTATTACGGGCCGCACTTGTAGCCATGGTGCCATTAGTTCTGTACGAAGCAGCTGGCCTTGCACCGGAAACAAAACCGCTTGTCCTGGATGCTACAGGGCGGGATGCAGACACTGCAGGAGCCACATGTATATTACCATTTGATTTAACAAAACCTGCAGGGTTCTTTGCTGCTTCAGCATGAACAGTATTTTCATACATTTCGCCAAAACTGACAGGAGAACCTATGGCGTGGCTGCTTGCCATTGCACCCGGGCCTGAAACAGGACTTATTCTTGAACCCGGACCGGCAACGCCTTTAACACCTGGAGATGCACCTGTTCTTGGGCCAAAAAAGCCACCATTATGCCCACCTTCATAACTGTTGTAATAGTTATTGCAACCACCACCCCAACCGTATCCGCGTCCACAACCGTAGCCTCCGCCCCAACCATAGCCTCCGCCCCAGCCAAAGCCATAACCACCCCAGCCAAAACCGTAGCCCCACTCCATGCCAAAACCCCAATAGTAAGGACTAAATGCCCAACCAAAACCATAACCTACACCCCAGCCAAAATAAGGAGTATATGGGTTATAGAACCAGGGAGAATAAATACTTACACCATACATATATGGATTATTATTGTACCAGTATGAATTTGCATAAACATCATCATAATAACCCCAATTCCCCCAATCATCATCATATCTTCTTAAACGAGCCGAGTATGTATAGTCGTTATTATAATCGTCAGAATAATAATTATTGGTAGTAGTGTAGTTATTCACATTTGAATCGGGTGGCATATTACGCCTGTTATTATTCGGCATAGCATACTGGTCATTGTTCCCATTACCTGCATCTGCCGGTGTCATAGTAGAATTTGACTGGGAGCTGTTATATGAACCCTGAACGCCGGTACCGGTAGAAGGGGTGGAATAAATTCCATCGTCATCATTGTTTTGTTGCGATTTGCCCGGCATTGCCAGAAGCATCATTACTGCAACCGATAAACTCATTAGTGTTTTCATGATGAATAGATTTTGATTATTTGACTGTAGTTTTCTTAAAAGGTTTATTTTATATTTTTGCTAACCTTAATTTTTATTGCCTTTTCTATTATCCGCATTTAATTTCAGAGCTAAGTTACGTTAAATAGATGAAGCATTTATGAAGAAGGTACGGCTATATTTATTTTAACATTTTTTAAGACATATGAGCAAAGTCATAACACCTAAGGAACAAGATTATTCGCAATGGTATAACGACCTGGTTATTAAGGCCGGGCTGGCCGATCATTCGGCTGTAAAAGGCTGCATGGTTATTAAGCCATACGGGTATGCAATATGGGAAAGAATGCAGGCTGTTTTAGACGGTATGTTTAAGGCAACAGGGCACTCAAATGCTTACTTCCCTTTGTTCATTCCCAAATCATTTTTTGCCAAGGAAGCTGCCCACGTAGAAGGTTTTGCAAAAGAGTGTGCCGTAGTTACCCATTACCGGCTCAAAAATAGCCCTGAAGGTTTGGTGGTAGATGAAGATGCAAAACTTGATGAAGAGCTGATCGTTCGCCCTACTTCTGAAACTATAATATGGAACACATATAAGGGATGGATACAATCATACCGCGATTTGCCGCTATTAATTAACCAGTGGGCCAATGTGGTTCGTTGGGAAATGCGTACCCGTTTGTTTTTACGCACGGCAGAATTTTTATGGCAGGAAGGCCATACAGCGCATGCTACCCGCCAGGAAGCAGTTGAAGAAGCAGAAAAGATGCTTAACGTATATGCAGAGTTTGTAGAAAAATGGATGTCGGTGCCCGTTATAAAAGGCACTAAAACAGCCAGCGAACGTTTTGCAGGCGCACTGGAAACCTATTGCATTGAAGCTATGATGCAGGACGGAAAAGCATTGCAGGCTGGCACATCGCACTTTTTAGGGCAGAATTTTGCCAAAGCATTCGATGTTAAATTCCTCAACAAAGAAGGCAAATCAGAATTGGTGTGGGCAACATCATGGGGTGTATCTACCCGTTTAATGGGTGCATTAGTAATGACACACTCTGACAATGAAGGACTGGTATTACCTCCTCAACTGGCTCCAATACAAGTAGTAATTGTTCCTATTTACCGTGAAGCAGAACAACTTGCAAAAATTAATGAAGTGGTAAGTAAGCTTACCAGGAGCTTTGATGCAGATGGCATACGTTATAAATATGATAGTGATGACAACCGCAGCCCGGGTTGGAAATTTGCTGAATATGAACTGAAAGGCGTGCCTGTGCGTTTAGCTATTGGGCCTAAAGACCTGGAAAAAGGAACCATTGAAGTTTCTCGCCGCGATACCCGTACCAAAGAATTTGTGCCTATTGAAGGAGTTGAAAAATATGTAAAGAACCTTCTTGGTGAAATAACAGAAAATCTCTTTAAGAAAGCGGTTGAATTGCGTACTAACAACAGCCATAAGGTTGACACCTATGCTGAGTTTAAGGAAGTGCTCGAAAAACAAAGTGGTTTTGTCTGGGCACATTGGGATGGCACTGCCGAAACTGAAGAGAAGATAAAAGAAGAAACCAAAGCAACCATAAGGTGCATACCTTTAAATAATCCGCAAGAGGAAGGAAAGTGTGTTTATAGTGGCAAGCCCTCGAAACAAAGAGTTATATTTGCTAAAGCTTACTAGGGGATAGATGGATAAACTACAACCGCAGGACCTGATACTTAAACTACTGAAAGAAAAAACGGTAGTTCAGCTTAATGTAAGGAACAGGACCGAGGAAATGTTCAAGATAATTAAGCAGGTATTGGCCGAACTGGCTCACACTTTGTCTAAGAAAGCCACCGAGCTTGATAAGCGAATTAAAATAGAATATAAAGAGAAGAACGAATTTGAGGTAATGTTTACCATTGCCGAAGATGTGCTTATATTTTATATGCAGTCGAACGTATTTACGTTTGACCGTACCCACCAGGTTTGGCAAACATCGTATGTGAAAAAGAACGAGGCCAATGCGTTTTGCGGGTTTATAAGCGTGTATAATTTTCTTTCCGATTCATTTAAATATGACCGGGCAACTGATCTGGGCTACCTTATTGCACGAATATTCATCAACCAGGATCTGCATTACTTCGTAGAAGGCAAGCGCCAGCTCGGTTTTCTTTACAATAATTTCTCCACCTCAATACTCGATAAGGAAAGTATTGCCGACATTATAAACTCTGCTATACTCTACACACTCGACTTCAGTATTTTTGTTCCACCGTTCGATAATGTGAAAGAAGTAAGTGTATCGGTTATGGAAGAAGAAGCCAACAAAATGCAGATGCAGACGGGCAAGCGCCTGGGCTTCCGCTTTGGTGCCGATAACGACCAGATAAAGTAAACATTCCCCTCCGTTCCATTATTCCTTAAGCGATAATTGTATGGTTCTTATACATTGTATATTTTTGTGCTACTACCACATCAAAAAAATTAAAATGAAAACATATCACCATGATTCTGCACGAAGAATTATAAAGTATTGTTTAATTTTATTTCCCTTGTCCACATTTGCACAGGACCATGCCCCTTATATTTTTCAGCACTATGAACAGGATGCTGGCCGTGAAAAACTTCATATACAAGGGAAAGCAAAATTGATTAGCGAGCATGTATTTAAAACCACTTCAAAAGATGGGAAAATAATAAAGATTGATGAAAAACCAGAAGATACAGATAGCTTATGGTTTGATGAAAATGGCAGAAAGCTGAAAGAGGAAACATCAGGGCTCGAACCTTATACGGAGAAACATATTTATGACAGCTCCGGAAAAGAAACCGAGTTTTATTTAATGAGAGTAGAAACAGTAAGGGAGATTATAAGACATGTTCGTTATAAATATGATGATAAAGGCAGAGTAATATTGTGGGATGAACATTATGGCAAAGCCTATTCTGTAGAGAGTTCATTGCACCAAGATAAGGACAGCGCTATGGAACATAGTATGGAAATTTTTAAATATGACAAAAAAGGCAATGAAATTGAAGTAGATGAAATAGCCCTGCCTTACCTTGATATACATGATGACCGTCCATATGGATTTGATACTGTTAACTATTTTTCAGAATATGATTCAGTAGGTAATAAGGTGAAATCTTATAAACAAACCTCCAACAACATATATTCTCTCGAAACCTGTAAATATTATAAGGACCACAAATTAGCTGAACGCAACAATTATGGTCTCTTTTCAAGTCATTTAAACCGCTGGAAAGATGCCAAAGAAGGATATGAATTAGAAAACACCGAAAGTTTTAAATATGATTCTGCAGGTAACATTATTGAAAAAACCATTACCTACCCCACAAAGCAAACCATCAGAGAATTTCAATCAGGCGGGCAAGCAACAGATGCATATATCTGGAAATACCAATATGATTCAAAAGGCAATTTAATCCGCAAAGAAAAATATGATAGTTATAACCATTTGATAAGCTATAACTCAGCCACCTATGACGATAAAAGCAATATAACTGAGGAGAAGTACTATGTGGTGAACAACTTGGGTGAAGCCCCGAGGCAAATAGCCGGTTATGCTTATAACCTCAAATATGACAAGGAAGGCAACTGGATAAAGAAAACTACAGTTAATGCATTGGAAGACTACATAATGGTTAGTGAAAGGCAAATAATTTATTATTAGTGCAATTAGCTCTAATCCCTATTTTCGCAACTATATGACTGAAATTATTTACCGCTTACTACAAAGTAAAGATCTGGATAAATATAGAGCAATACGGTTACGTTGCTTAAAGGAATACCCTGATAATTTCGGCAATACACATAAAGAAGAGGCAGATTCTAAATTTCCAAAACTCGAACCTGCTATAAAAGGAACAGATACAAACAGTTTTGCGTTCGGAGCATTTACTGCAAAAAATGAACTAATAGGGATATGTGGCTTTATAAGGGAACAACGCATAAAGACTGCTCATAGAGGTGAGGTAATACAAATGTTTGTAGATAAAAAATTTGCCGGTAAAGGAATCGGGAAACATTTATTGAAACACACTATAGATAAGGCTTTTGAGAATCCTGAAATTGAGCAAATAACACTCAGCCTGGTTTATGGCAATAAAGCAGCAGAGGGTTTATATAAACAAATGGGCTTTGTTCAGTATGGTAAACTCGATAATTTCTTTAAATCGGGAGATAAGTATACTTCGCAGCTTTTTATGTCATTAGAAAGAGCTAAGCATTAAAGCTCCCTACTTCTTTATAAACTTAATCTGTTGTACCATTTCTTTAGAAGTTACTTTAACAAAGTAAACTCCCGATAGAAGTTCAGAAATATTTAATGGAATTATTTCATTCGGACTTATTTCATTTGTCGTCTGCATTATTATTCTACCTGTAACATCCATTACACTAATAGCTACAGATTCGTTTTGCAAATAACCAAACTTAATATTCAATACCTGGTCAGCAGGGTTAGGATAGGCAGTTATAACATTTTCATATGCATTAATTGTATTAACGCTCAACACTTTATTCGCTTGCTTGTTACTTCGGGTCGATACTACATCGGTTGAAGAAAACGGCCTTGCTGTAGGGTTACAAGCAGCAGGATTCACAGCTTCTACCTGGTATGAAATTACTGCAGAACCCGGATAGCAGGTAAAATCGGTCCATGATGTATTGCCAAAGCTTACCGAATCCACGGCTTTCCACCCTGTATTATTGCTATCTCTTAATATACGGTACTGGGTTATAATAAAGCCAATATAATCGTTCCAGTTAAGGTTATAGCCGCATGGAGAAGCAGGGCCGATAGATACGTGGATAGTTCTATGGAATGGGCTTAAAACGCTTTCGTTACCACAGGTATCAATTACAGAAAGCTTATACTGGTATGCTGTTGTATTCGGGTTCACTCCATTTGTGGTATCTGTATAAATACTCATAGCATGGTAAGGTAAACTTGCAATGTGCTTATATACAGAAGCTATTTCCCTATATACCCTAAAACTATCTATCGATCCTTGTATAGACTTATCCCAGATAATTAAATTTTTAGTAGAAGTGCTGTCAACACTCACCATACAAATACTTACGCCCGGCACTGAATCACCAATTACAGTAAACATATTTTTATTCATACATCCGTTAGAATCAGTAACCGTAACAGTGTATGTGCCGCCGGAACGAACCATTGTTGTATCATAGGTTCCTCCGTTACTCCATTTGTACATGAATGGCGATTTACCTGAACCTGTTGCCAGTAATAAATCTTTACCCTGGCATATTTTCGCAGATCCGCTTATGGTTACTGTAGGGTGTGCATTTACTTTTATATAAAGTGTTTTGGTTAAACTGTCGGAACCTGCAATATTGCCAGCTTTAAGTTTTACAGCATACGTACCCGGAGTATTATATAATACGGTTGGATTTTGCATCTTAGAAGATGGAGGAGTACCACCTGTAAATGTCCAACTCCAGGATGAAGGACCGTTAGTTGAATTATCGGTAAAATGAACAGAATCACCCGAGCAAATATTTGAATTATTTGCAGTAAAATTTATTCCGGGCCGGTTTATATAAGTTACTTTTCGTATACGGTCGTTTCCTCCATCCGTTATAAATACATTACCGGTCGAATCTATTATAACTCCAGAAGGGTCAAATAATTTAGCGGTATCTGCCAGGCCTCCATCACCGTAAAAGCCATTCTGTTGACCCATTCCGGCAATAGTGCTTATCTTACCAGTAGACTTGGTTATTTTGCGAATACAATGATTTTGTTGATCTGTTATATAAATATTCCATTTCTTGTCTAAACTTATTTGGGCAGGATACCTGAACGCCGCAGAAGTTGCCGGACCTCCATCACCAGCAAATCCATAAGTACCGCCTGCTATAGTAGAAATTACACCTGTTGCTTTGGTAATTTTCCGGACGCAATTATCAAACATATCGCTCACATAAATATTACCTGAATCATCTAAAGTTAAGCAATAAGGATATCTAAACCCGGCAGTATCAGCTAAGCCTCCATCACCAGAGTAAGCATATTTACCACTACCGGCTATTGTAGTAATAATCCCGGTTGATTTTGTCACTTTACGTATACGATTGTTGATTTCATCCGCTATATATATATTACCTGAATCATCTAACGCCACGCCTGAAGGAGATGCCAATTCTGCATGAATAGCCAATCCGCCGTCACCGGAATATCCTCTTCCATTACTATCTCCTGCAACGGTTGTTATTATACCGGTCGATACAGTTACTTTACGTATACGATTGTTGCTTTCATCTGCTATATATATATTACCTGAATCATCTATGGCCAGCGAGTATGGTTGATATAAAGCTGCTGCTGTAGCTTGCCCGCTATCGCCGGAAAAAGTGCCCGGATTACCGCAACAGCTACCGCTACCAGCTATAGTAGTAATAATACCGGTAGATACAGTAATTTTACGAACGCGATTATTGGAATAATCAGCAATATAGATGTTCCCCAATTTATCTAATATAAGACCTCCCGGGCTTGCAAAGTCTGCCGCAGTTGCAGGGCCTCCATCCCCGGAATATGTATATACTCCATAACCTGCAATAGTATTTATAATACCTACCTGAGCATGTAGTCCAATAGAGAGTATCAAAGCCGCAATAAATGTAATTACCTTTTTTAAGCTTTGTGGTGTAATGGTTTTCATGAAAGATGAAATTAGATATGCTAAAATACTCTATTTTCAGCAAACCCGTATGAGACTAATCATGCATGGTTATTGGAATTGACAAAAGCACTCTGATTCAGAGTGTTCAATATTGCAGAAGCTATTCTTTATCTAATCAATCTACCCGGTAAGTAAGGCGTAATGCAAAACTACGTGGCGCCTCTATTTTCAATGGCCTGAGCGAATAACTTAAATTCAATAAATTATCTACTACAAAAGCCACCTTCAGTGTCTTAGTTACCTGCATACTTACACGGGCATCAACAACATTAATGCCACCCATATGTGCCTCTCGGTATTTTTTTATACCATAACCGGCTTGTGTATCGAACACATAAAATATGGTGTCAATGTTTTGCATAAAGCCATAATACCTCCAATCGCCACCAATAGAAAACTTTTTATAGGTCACCTGCAAATCTATCTTACCGATGTCCTGGAAACGGTATTTTAAAATATTATTCCCAGTATTAGTGCTCGAATTAGTATATGTCATACCAATATAATTACTGTCGGTTGCATAAACCTTGGTAGGCTGTAGTGCCTGTGGTATTATATAGGTATAGTCGGCAAGAATTTCGACTTTTAAGTCTTTGGTTATTTTTCCTTCACCTGGCAACGATATTTCAATGCCCCGCACGCGCGTTTCACCCGTATTTAAATATTTAAACCCGG
>JABCZW010000024.1 GCA_013289475.1 Bacteroidota bacterium | reverse complement strand
TTTTAAAAAGCATAATTGAAAAAACCATTCTTTCTATTGAATACTTTGCCAACCACAGTCAGGAGAAAACTAAAAGAAATGTTGAACCCGTAGGTATTTTTTTTATGCGCAATTACTGGCACCTGGTTGCATATTGCCACTTGCGGAAAGATTACCGCAATTTCAGGATCGACCGTATATCTCACATTTCGCCTACCACTCAAACATTTGAAAAAGAGCATCCCGAACTGAAATCATTCTTAAAGAAAGTTTCTAAAGAAGAAGCATTATATACTGTAGTTATGAGGGTAGATAAGAAAATAATGCGGCACTTCGGCGACCAGGTATATTACAATGGCTTTGTTTCGCAAAAAGAAATAAAAGACAAAGTTGAAATGACCTTTTTAACATCATCTATTGAAGGTTTTTCCCGCTGGTATATGATGTTTGGCGACCAGGCAGAGATCATCAGCCCGACTAATCTCAAGGCCAAAATAAAACAGTTGGCTACCACAATAGCCAAAAAACAAAAATAATTTTTGGACTACTGACATAGGGTTGTCACTCGGTGGTAGTTAGTTTGTATTAAATTAAAAAACTAACACTATGAAAATGACAGAAATGTTCCTGAAAGAAATGGCCCAGGAGGCCGAAACTACCCGCAAGATGTTATCGCGTATACCGGAAGACAAGTATGACTGGAAGCCGCACACAAAAAGTATGAGTGTAAGGCAATTGGCCTGCCACATTGCCGAATTACCTGAATGGGTAAGCATGGCTATAAACTCTGACGAGCTTGATTTTGCAAAGATTCCTTATGCACCTAAAGAAGTAAAAACCAATAAGGAAGTATTGGCAATACTTGAAAAAGCTTTAGCCGGCGCTAAAACAGACCTGGAAAAAGCAAAGGATGATATTATGGGAAAAGAATGGGTAATGCGCAGCGGAAAAGACATTTATTATACAGCTTCAAAAGGGGATGTAATACGTATGACTTTTTCCCAAATTGTTCACCACCGTGCACAAATGGGTGTATTTTTACGCTTGTTGAATGTGCCTATTCCTGCCAGTTATGGACCAAGTGCTGATGAGCATTGATAGATTTATTAACTTAGCTTAATACATTAATAATAATCATATGAGACACGACTTAAAAGTATCGGAATCGGTAGAAATAAATGCCAGCCCTGAAAAAGTCTGGAAAGTATTAACCCAACCGGAATTCATTAAAGAATACCTGTTTGGAACTGAAACTATAACTGACTGGAAGGTAGGAAGCGAAGTGATCTTCCAGGGAGAATACCAGGGACATAAGTACAAAGACAAAGGTGTAATAAAGGAAAATGTTACTCACAAACGTATAAGTTATAGCTATTGGAGTGGTTTTTCCGGAACAGAAGACAAGCCGGAAAACTATTCTATTGTAAGCTACGATCTGGAATCGAAAGATGGTAAGCATACAACCTTCACCTGGTCACAAGTCGGTTTTGCCAATGAAGAAGGCCAAAAACATTCGCAAAGTGGAATGGCAGGGCTTTTGAAACAGATAAAAGAAATAGCAGAGAGACAGTAATTCTTTATGCTGCCAAAAAGATTCACCTATCCTTCGCCCGGTTTTTCACACTATTGGCAACATGGTGCGGGCAGAGGAATGCTGAAGAAACTGGATAGTGTTCCAACTAAAGAATCGATTGAAGAGAATGGAAAACTATTGATGGAGTATGATGAACTGGGCGACAGAGTTATAAAAGAAGTCTTTGAAAAATTCGGATTCCATAAAGCGAGTACACTGATTGATGAAGCCCTTAACAAAGGGCTTCACTCAGTTAATGATGTACCTGATTCTGTTCGGCAACTCTTTGCACAAACCGATACAGTGCCTGATTGGGCTAATAAAGATCTGCTACACGCAGGCTCATTATTTTGCAGAAGATCGGGAACCCTTGGGCTTATTGTTTTGCGCGATTATTGTTTAATGGGTGGTTATGAATCTTCTGCCATCAACAAACCACTTATTTATACGCAGGCATTAAAAAAAGGGGCGGCCAAACGAATGGCTGAGACCATTGAGTTTTGGGTTAATGTAACCGGAGAAAATGCTATGGAGCGATTTTCTATTGGTTATAAAAGCGCTATTAAAGTCAGGTTGATGCATGCGTACGCCAGGGCATCGATACAGAAAATGCCCGACTGGAGTAATGACCATTGGGGTGTACCTATTAACCAATGCGACATGGTTGCAACCAATTTAGGTTTCTCATTAGTATTTATGGAAGGACTGAAACGGGTTGGACTGAAACCAACTGAGAAAGAAATAAATGGAGTTCTTCATCTTTGGAAATACATTGGCTATTTATTAGGCATACCTCCCTTCTACCTTCCCGACACAGAAAAACAAGCCATTGAGAGTTTATACAAATGGACCATCACACAATCCGCTGCCGATGAGGATACCAAAGCCTTGGCGAATGCTTTATTAAAAGAACCTTTATCAGCTGCATTTGCAAAACATATTTGGCAAAAGAAATTTGTTGCCGGGGCACATTTGGCATACAATCATTACTTCCTCGGTAATCGTGCTTGTGAAGCAATGGGCCTGCCAAAAACTATTTTCAAATATTATCCCTATTCGGTAAAAGTGCTTAATGGCCTTTTCGAATTTTTCACTCCTTATAACACATCAGTAAATATTGGTAGAAAGAGGCAGGAATTAATTAAAACGCTGTACTTAAAAAGCCACGGATATTTGTAGAAATAAATTACGATTCTTTCTCTTCAAACTTTATATCCATTTCTTCCAACTCAGCCAAAAGCGGATTATAAATTTCCTTTACAATAGGTATGCAAACACCTTTCAGTTTTATTTGATCGGTTATAATAAGTTTGGTTAAGATACCTATAGGCAAGCCGACCGTCTTTGCCATAGCGGTATGTATGGCATTATCTCCTTTTACTACTAAAGAAGATGTAAGGAATTTTTTCTTGCCGCCCAGTTCATATTCGAATTGGTGTTGCATAACTATCATATCAATATCACCCGCTTTCAATTTCCACTTTTCTTCCAGCAAATCTTGTAACACCTGCGCAGGAGAAGCATCTTTCAAAATAATAGGAGTATTTGCAAAAATACCCACCCATTCCAGCATATCCATTATTTTACCTTTGGCTGGTATACCCACATAATCTGCCAATCTTTGCTTTATATCACCCGCCCCAAAAGGTAAAAATGATTCTGTAAACTCCAGCCAGGTCATTTTTTCAGAACCCTCTAGGTGATACGAGTCATCCGTCATGCCTAATTGCACAAATACATTCCATGCTTCGCAATAGCCCGGCATACGTAATGTACCACGAATAAGTGTGGGTATATTTTCAATACCATATATAGGGCGATAACTCAATGAATCGCGGTTGGCATAACCTTCAAAATCACCCCAGCCTTCGACATGAGTTTTTTCTATACGTGTAAAAAGTTTGTGGTAAGGTATATAAGAGTACTTTCCTTTTTCAATATACTTTGCTGTGCCCTGCCCTGCTAATACAACATTACGCGGGTTCCAGGTAAACTTATATCCCCATGGGTTATCGTTAGACTCAGGTGCAATCAATCCGCCGGTATATGATTTAAAGCTTAGCAGTTTTCCGCCCTGAACTTTTATGTGATCAATTATCTTCATTGCCGATGCATGATCAATACCCGGGTCGAGCCCTGCCTCGTTCATCAATATTATTCCGGCTTTGCGTGCATCGGCATCTAATGCTTTCATTTCGGGCGATACGTAGGATGCAGTCACCATTGATTTTTTTAAGCTAACACATTCGCTTGCGATTTTGGGATGCAAAAAAGCAGGCAGCATAGATATAACTATATCTGCTTTGCTTATCTCTTCATGTGTTTGCTTTTCATCAGAAATATCCAATTCAATTGCCCTTGCGGAAGAATACCCTGCCGTCTTTTGCTTAGCAGCTTCAATAGAAGTATCGGCAACAGTAACTTCGTAGTTATACTTTTTTGCGCCGCTTAATAAATATGTTATCAGTGAAGATGCTGAACGTCCTGCACCAAGGATCAGGATTTTTTTCATTTTACTTCAAAATCCAAAAGTTTATCATTCTCCAAATATGCTTCTAAACGGTCGCCGACATTTACAGGGCCAACCCCTACAGGTGTGCCTGTATAAATCAAATCACCGGTGCGCAGTGTAACAAACTGAGAAACATATTCAATAATAGCATCAAAAGAAAATATCACATCTTTTGTATTGCCTTGCTGAACAGTTTTACCATTTATATCCAGCCTGAAAGAAAGATTACTTAAATTTTTGTAATGTTCTATCGACCTCATTTCGCCTACCACACCCGAACTATCAAATGCTTTGGCTTTTTCCCATGGCAGGCCCTTTGCTTTACAAGCGGCCTGCAGATCGCGGGCGGTAAAGTCTATACCCACACTTATTTTATCGTAATACTTATGTGCAAATTGCTTTTGAATGTTCTTGCCATTTTTATGTATACGCAATACTACTTCTACTTCGTGATGGATTTCTTTCGAGAATTTCGGATAGTAGAAAGGATCATTGTTCAGCAAAAGCGCTGTATCGGGTTTCATAAAAAAAACAGGCTCGGTTGGGGTTTCGGCCTTCATTTCTTTGGCGTGCTCGGCATAGTTGCGGCCAATGCAAAGTATTTTCATACAATTTTATTTATGCAGTTTAGCTTTCACTTCATTATACGATTCCTGCGCAGCTTTAATATCAGGGTTCTGCTTAATAGTTTTGGTGTAATCATCAAGAGCCTTGTTCAGGTCATTTAGTTGCTCATAACAATTTCCTCTTGCGTAATATGCCATAGTATATGTAGAATCGCTTTTTAACGTGCGGCTAAAATAATAAATGCCTTTATTATAATCTTCTTTTAAGAAACTAATAAAGCCCATATTATATAATGCATGGCTATTGGTGGAATCTATCTGTAAGAGCTGGCTGTAGGAATTCATGGCATTATCATAATCACCAACCGATTGATAGAACATACCTTTCTCATAATATGGTTGTATACTATGCGGATCAATATTCTGGGCTGAATTAAAATAATCGAGGGCATGTATGCTATGCTTGCTTGAATATATAAGCCCCATTTGTATATAGGCATTGAAGTACGATGACTTTTGCTCCACAGCAGTCTGCATACTCGACAAAGCTTTTCCTGTATCACCTTCCTCCAGGAATATCAGCCCCTTCATAAAGTATGCCTGTGCTAAATGTATATTTACCTTCAGCGCCCTGTCTGCCAGATCCTTAGCTTCTTTATATTTTTTTACATAAAAATAAATCTCACCCAGCTTGAGCATTGCATCAGTATTACCGGGGTTAAGCGAAATACATTTTTCGAATCCGGCTTTCGCTTCGCGGGTATGCCCCAAAATAAAATCAACATCAGCAAGACTACTATAATAATTGTCTTTGGTGCTGTCTATTTTAACAGTCTTTGTAAAATCATTAAATGCAGGGCCATAATTTTTTTGAAGCACTTCCAATTTTCCACGGTTCCAATATGCATCAGCATCATTGGCGTTGGAATTTATGCGCCCTGTATATACAGTTATCTTAGGGCCAATAGTATCAACAGCAACATGGCTCGTGTCTTTGCCATGCTGCTGTTGTACTTGTGTATTACTATTTCTGCAGGCGTTAAGAAAAAACAGTGATCCTAACAGCCCGAAGGTAATTGTCCGGGTTACTAAACTCATACTTTTTGTACGAGGGCATCTTTAATTTTCTGTTCAATTTCTTCAGCCAGTTCAGGGTTGTCGTTAAATATTTGTTTAACTGAATCCCTTCCTTGTCCGAGGCGTGTTTCGCCATAACTAAACCATGCGCCGGCTTTCTTTACTACGTTCTTCTCTACTCCAAGGTCAACTATCTCGCCAACTTTCGAAATGCCTTCGCCGTAAATTATATCAAACTCGGCAATACCAAATGGAGGGCAAACTTTATTCTTAACCACTTTTACGCGGGTGCGGTTACCTACTACTTGTTCGCCATCTTTAATTTGTGCTATACGGCGGATATCTAAACGTACTGAAGCATAGAACTTAAGTGCATTACCACCGGTTGTTGTTTCAGGATTACCAAACATTACACCGATCTTTTCTCTTAATTGATTGATAAACACGCAGCAGCAGCCGGTTTTATTAATAGTTCCGGTAAGCTTACGCAGAGCCTGAGACATTAACCTTGCCTGTAAACCCATTACTGAGTCACCCATTTCTCCTTCAATTTCAGCGCGTGGGGTAAGTGCAGCTACTGAGTCAATTACCACCATATCAACAGCACCGGAACGAATCAGGTTATCTGCTATTTCAAGAGCCTGTTCGCCATTATCAGGTTGCGATATAAGTAAGTTGCCGATATCTACACCCAGCTTTGCAGCGTAAAAACGATCAAAAGCATGTTCCGCGTCAATAAAAGCAGCAATGCCGCCAGCACGTTGTACGTTAGCAATAGCGTGCAATGCCAGGGTTGTTTTACCCGATGATTCTGGGCCATATATTTCTACTACGCGGCCTTTAGGGTATCCGCCTACGCCCAATGCTATATCGAGTGTAAGTGAGCCGGTTGGTATTACTTCTATAGCATCGCCCGGGGTATCACCCATTTTCATAATGGTGCCTTTGCCATACGTTTTTTCAATTTTGTCTAGTGTTAATGCTAAGGCTTTCAGTTTTTCCTTGTTTGCCTCTTTTGCAGGGTCTCTCTTCTCTACTTTTTCTGGTTTTTCTGCTACTTTTTCCATGGTGTTTTGCTTTTGTTGATTATGAATTATTAAAATTAAAGGTATGTATTTATGTATTGAATATGCTGTAAAGTTTTGAACAATCTGGGCCTTTTTGACTGAATCTCATTGTTAATATCGTTTTATTATCTCTTAATTCTTTCAAATTCAATTTTCATTTCCCTGAGCATAGCCATTATGCTTTCCAGATTCAATTCCTCGGGTTTATTTTTCGACGTATTTATAGCACACTGGTATTCCCAAACTTCTAAAATATCTTCTGCCTTCACTTTATAAGGCTCATATATCTTATTATCAGAATGCAGGCTGAGGGTTCCATCTTCCTTAACATTAGAATATACGCGCTTGTAAACCAGTCCTTCATCGCGGGTTACTAATACATAGGTCTGTCCGTCTTTTACATCTTGTAACGATTCCATGTACTTACCAATAACAAAGCTGCCATCGCTAAGCGGAGGCATAGAATCTCCTTTTATAGGAAAGGCCCTGTGTTTGCCAACGGGCAAAAACGGAAAGTTCATATGCTGGAGGCTTTCAATATATTCCGGGTCAGCGTAACCATTAAGATACCCCGCCTGCGCTTTAATGGGTACTACTTCAACTAGGTCATTACCATCTTTATCTACCATAATAGGAAACAGAATTCGGTTTTCACCAACTTTCATTAAATCTTCCGGTTTTGTTTTAGACAAGTTGGCGCGCAGGAGGGCATCTATGGCAACATGAAAATAATCGGCAAACTTTATTAATAGATCATATGGTGGTTCGCAACGGCCTTCTTCATATGAAGCTAAACGTGCACGTTGGATGCTCATTTCATCTGCAAGAGACTCCTGCGAGAGATTTCGCAGTTTCCTGAGTGTTTTGATATTTGTATCTATGAGCGACATTGATGATTTATTTAGCACAAAACTACTACATATTTCATCATTACAAATAAATAAATGCAAGTATTTTTAGCAATACATTATAATATATTGATTATCAATTAATTAAAATTAAATACAATTGATGAGAAAATCATCATTTTAGATAATAGAGAATAAAAATGCGGACGTTCTGCTAAAATAAATAGCATTATACCTGCATATATAGATAGAATAAAGGATACTTATATATAATAGTATACCCAATAATTTCTCTTTAAGGATTTTTAACACCCACTCTATTCTTCTTCACCTCTTCTTCATTCTGCCGGCGTAATTTTGTTCTCATAAATAACCAATAACAATAAACGTCATGAAAAACTTAAGTTTAGTTCTCGCTTCGCTGGTTCTGTTTGTAGGTGTATCTTTTGCAAACCCAGTTGCCAAGAAAGTTGTAAAACAAGACAAGGCAAAAACAGAAAAGAAAGAAACCAAGAAGGCTGACAAGAAAGCTCCTGCTAAAGACAGCAAGAAAGCTGACACTAAGAAAGCTGCTGACAAGAAATAATCAGCCTTTTTCAGCACATTATATAAAAGCCCGGCAATATTGCCGGGCTTTTATTATTTACCCCAACCTCCAAAGGGGCTTTGAACTATAAGAATTAGATTCCTCACTTTGTTCGGAATGACACCTTTATATAAGACTGATGGGAAGAGGTAAGGCGGGCAAAGCCCGCCTTACCTCTTCCCAAAAATATCCTTTTATACTGTCATTCCGAGTGTAACGAGGAATCCTGTTAATACCCCTTTAGGGGTTTGGAGCTAACAGAATCAATGTATATTTATCGTTCCAATTTTACCGACATTGAAAACCCTGCCCCTGGTAATTGTCATATTTCTTTGTTCAATAAGTAATGTGTTTGCCCAAAACCACCAGGCAGATTCGTTAAAGGTGGCATTAACGCGAGCTAAGCAGGATACCGAAAAAATAAATACACTTATAAGGCTTGCAGGTGCGGTTGAAGGTAATAACCCCGATACTGCTGTAATCCTCTGTAACCAGTCATTGGCAATGTCGCGTGCCATTTCATGGCAAAAGGGTATTATATACTCTCAATACGATTTGGGTATATTTTACGAAATAAAGGGATCCGTAAACACTGCCCTGGCTTATGAAGACAGTGCATTGGCATTAAGTGAAAAAGAGAATATAAAAGGGAAATTAAGTTCAATTTATAATATACTGGGTAATATTTATTCCGACCAGAATAACTACTCAGTGGGCCTTGACTACTATTTTAAAGCCCTTGCGCTTGATACCCTTGTATTAAACCATGCAGTAGCTGATGTATACAGCAATATAGGTTTAAATTACCAGGAAATGGGCAATTATGTAAAGGCCGAGGACTATTATTTTAAGGCACAAAGAATATATGAAACCGAAAACAATAAAGAGGGGCTTGCAACAGTGGCCAGCAACCTGGGCAATTTATATAATTTGCAGGGAGATTATAAAAAAGGGCTCGAAAGCAATTTTGCAGCAGAACAAATTGATAGCAGTATAAATAATGAAGAAAACCTTATTCTCGATTATCAAAACATTGGTAATGAATATTTGCCTTTACACAATTATAAAAAAGCACTGGAATATGGCTTTAAAGGGATATCTCTGAGCAAGAAGATTGGCATTTTAAATAACTTTTACAGTGGCCTTTCTAACGTAGGCTTAACGTTTATATATATTTATGAAGCTGATTCTACAGCTAAAGGATTTACATATACATTAAACAATAAACAAGTCTACATACCACGTGCTGCTTTGCTCGATTCAGCACTTAAATACGAACAAACCAGTATAATATATGCCAATGCTGTACATAATAAGGTTGGACTTTTAACGGCAACCAGGGAGATTGGCGATATTTTCAACCTGAGAAAAGATTACAAGCAGGCAATTTTATTTTACCAGCGCGCCTACGACCTTGCAGATAGTATAAATGTATTGCAGGAAAAAATGGAAAACGCCAGGGTACTGGGGCATACCTTTGCTAAGGTAGGTAATTATCCATTGGCTTATAAATACCTCGACTATGCAATAAGCCTTAAGGATTCCCTATACGGGGAAGATAAAGAGAAAGCTATCGGAAAGATAGAAGCTCAGTTTGATTATGACAAGAAGTTCCTGGAGCAAAAGAAAGAGCATGAAAAAGAAGTAGCTGTTGCTACAGAACAGGAGAAACGCCAGAAATATGTTATTGCTACTATTTCACTTGGCTTGGGCGTAGTATTGATCTTCCTGACCCTTCTTTTCAGGCGTTATAAATTAACAAACAGGCAAAAGAAAATTATTGAGGAGCAAAAGAAAGATGTTGATGCCGCCTACGGCCAGCTAAATACTACGCATGCATTATTACAGGAAAAAGATAAAGACATTACCGACAGTATTGCCTATGCACGAAAAATACAAAACGCTATTTTACCTTCAGCCGATACATTGAATGAATGTTTGGGAGAAGGGTTTGTATTATATAAACCCCGCGATGTAGTGAGCGGAGATTTTTACTGGTGCCATAAAGTGGGTAACAAATCAATATTTGCAGTAGTGGATTGTACTGGACACGGTGTACCCGGTGCATTTATGAGTATGATAGGCAGCAGTATACTTAACCAGGTGGTTATTGAAAACAAAACTTACATTGCATCTGATATATTAAATGAAATGCGCGCCAACCTGTTAAAGCAGCTACAACAAAAAGGACAGGAAGCCGTTTCGCGCGATGGTATGGACATTTCATTATGTATTTGGGACAAGGATAAAAACACATTGCAATATGCAGGTGCTAATAGTCCGCTTTACCTTGTAAGGAAGGGTATAAACAGTTCTCCTCCACAAGATCCAAAACTCAGGGCACATGGCAATGATATGCTGGAAATACTCCCCGATAAACAACCAATAGGATACCAGGAAGGTAAAATGGAATCGGGCTTCACAGCACAAAATATAAAACTGCAAAAAGGCGATTACATTTATATTTCTTCTGATGGTTACCATGATCAGTTTGGCGGCGAGAGGAATAAAAAATTCACTTCACGGGCATTCCGCGATTTACTTATTTCTATAAATGATAAATCTGTAGACCAGCAAAAACAAATTCTCGATGGCACCATTGAAACATGGAAAGCCACTTATGCCCAGACAGATGATATTTGTGTGATGGGCATTAAAATCTCTTGATTATTTCCTTGGTTGCTTAAAGAAGCCTTTATCATAAGCTTCGCAATAGTCTTTGTAGTATTTATAAGTATTCTGCAAAGTCAGCACGGAGTATTCTATAAGCATTTTCTTTACCTCTTTATCTCCTGCCTTTGCAAAATCAATTAGTTCATCGGCTATAGCAGAGCCATCGCGGCCTGTGCTTCTTAAATTGCTCCATGCACAAATAGCAGCCATATCTTCTAAAATGTTTTTCAGTTTTTTTGTGTTCCCACTAAATAAGACATAATCAATTCTGTCGGCAGAAGGCTGCAATTCCTTTAATACAAAATTTCGTTTACCTATATTAATGCTTGCCAGTAATGCAGGTGGAGCCGATAATGTTCTTCTCTGTACCTCTACTATACGCTCAGCTTCGGTTTTCCAGTTAGGTTGTGCAACCCTGCATTGTTTCTCAAGGCACGATGGCAGGGTTTCCTTCAGGTCGACTAAAAAATACCCGTCAGGCTTACCCCTACCCTCAACCAGTATAGCATAGCGCCTAAGTCCAAGGCTCGATGTTCCGGCGATACGGAAAGTAATATCCTTTACTTTATAAAATTCAGGGTTCTCTGTTGTTTTCGCCCATTGCAAAAAATGTTTTTCAACTTCTTTCTTTTCAGATTGCGGAATAGCCACAGTGTGTGTATTATCAATCTTCAACTTTAGCTTCCCTTTTCTCTTCTCTGTTTTTTCTCCAATAAATTCTTTTCTCGAACGGTTTTGCACTTTCTCCAAAAACTTTTTCATAATGCCACGTGTAGTTTCGGGCTCTAATTCTCGTATATAGCCTTCGGCCAGTTTTTCAAAGTAAGTATCTATAAATACATTACAAAGTGCATGTGCCTCGCTTGGTTTTAATTCAAGATTATCGGCAGAAACATAAATACTTGTGAGCAGTCTAGTTATATCAAATAACACGGGGCCTAAAACACACTCATCAAAATCGTTTACGCCAAAATATGTTAAGCGGTTATCTGCTTTATAGCTTCCTAAATTTTCTAAATGCAAATCTCCGCACAACCATACATTAGGTGAATCATGCAAAAATGATTTTTTAGGTATATCGTTATACAATAAATGCGGTATAGCACGGTAAAACCTATACCTGTCATCGCGCATCGCCTTATACTTTAGCTTTAGTATCTCCGGCAAGCGGCCACTGTTATATGCTTTTATTTTCTCTGCAATCGGGTTCATGGGTTAATTATTTATCGGTATATAATTGGCTGGCCGGTATTGCTTGTTTGTATTGGTGAGGGCTATCCCAGTATAAAGTTACCGTGGCTTTATTTTCAATTTTATTATGGTATTCTACTTTCAATTTATATTTTTTACCTGCCTGCAAATTTATTTTTACAGATTCTTCATCAAATTTATTTTTACTTGCTGTAGAACTAATCACTAAGGTATCATTTATCCATACAGATATGTTTTTATCGGCATGGGTATACAGCGTATACGTTTCTGAATACAACGGCTCTATATATCCAGTCCATCGCACCGAATAGGTTTTGGCTGTAACAATTGTATCATGCCATGGCGGGCCCCAGCGGTAATTCACGGCAGGGTCAATGCGTATTTTCTTGTTGAGAGTGAAATTTTCATCATCGTAATATTCACCTTCTAGTCCATTACCATTACCCGAAGGCAAAAAATCTACCATATAAATTGAGCCCTCTTGTTTTAAAAGGCTGTATTGTACTCCGCCAATAAATCGCTTACAATCGGGGCTAAAGCTGGTAAGGCCGGTCCATTTTTTATGTCCTGTATACTCAGGGTTACCGGGTTCATTAAAATAGGTTAACCTTTGTTTGTATGAACCATCCGTTCGCATCATCCACCAGTCGGTACCAGCTTCGGTAGCCATGGTATTACTCATCCACACAATACATTTACCATCGGGTGAACAAACAGCATGTTCATTATAATCGTTAGTTGTAAGTTGTTTTACATCATTTCCGTTTGCCGCATCAATAGTAAATATTCCTGATGACCACCAGGCACTTACATTCATATCGCTACAAAAAATTATTCTTTTGTCATCGGCAGTAAAGCCATAGGTTTCATAAAAAGCATCTCCTCCGGGCTCAAATGTTTTTTCATTTTCCAGTTTCGGAATTCCTGAATCACCAACAAAATCTGCTGTTTTAATTACCCAGTAACCAAAAAACTGTTTCATATTAACCACATCAGGTGCTTTTTTTCTCTCCACCCAAACTACGTGCTTTCCATCGTGCGAAAAGCGAGGGCCAATTATACCATAATCATTATCTCCCGGTATATTAGTAAGTTTATAAGCATGCTTATAATCACGAGTCATTACCCATATATCGGTATAAGTACCTAAACCCGGTATAGCACCGGTCGAGCCACCCGGGTGCTGTGCCTGCTCAGCCACAAACATTATATACTTGCCCGACGGATGCCAGTCGGGGCTTCCGGTATGGCGGTGAGGAATATCGGGGTTTAATACGCTTATACAGGTATCGTGTAACCCATTAGTATCTGCAATATGCATTTCGTAATACTCATTGGGCTTTGCTCCTTTGGTATCGTACACTATCTGTTTTCCATCGGGCGACCATGATACACCTTCACCCTGCGAACGAAACATAATAACCTTTATATCTTGGCCATTTAGCCGGTTGATTATGCCCGAAAAAATCAATAAAATGAATATGCGGTATTTCATTTATCAGCCTTGCAATATGCCTTAGTGCGAATTTAACAAAAAGCTGTTGGCAATGGCTTATTCTGGGCGGGCAGAAGTATATAAATTTCAGTAACTTTGACAGTCAATAAATTCAATTATAGTTTTGAGCTATCGCATTGTAATAGAGCCCGGTGCAAAGAGTAAAAATTACTGGAAAGATTTGTGGGCATACCGTGGGCTTTTTTATTTTTTGGCATGGCGAGATGTATTGGTAAGATACAAACAAGCTGCCATAGGTATTGGCTGGAGTGTCATACGCCCATTGCTAACAATTGCGGCTATGTGGTTTATAGGCGCTTTATTTAACTCTAAAGTACCCGATGGGGTTCCGAGAGTTTTACTGGTTTCGGCGGCCACACTGCCATGGACATTCTTTTCAACCGCTTTCAGCGAAGCAAGCAACTCATTGATAGCCAATTCAAATTTATTGAGCAAGGTTTATTTTCCACGGCTTATAGTCCCTGTAAGTACTATCATGGTCTGCTTAATTGATTTTTTCATTTCATTTATCCTTCTTGCTTTGCTTATGGTTGTTTACAGGTACGTACCCGATTGGAGAATACTTTTAATGCCATTATTCCTATTGCTTGCTGTGGTTACTGCATTGGGTACAGGTTTACTTATTGCTGCACTTAACGTTAAGTATCGCGACTTCAGATACATAGTTTCGTTTATTGTACAGTTTGGCCTGTATGCCTCACCGGTTGCTTTTAGCAGCGAAGATGTTTACCATAAGCTTGCACAATTAGGGCAAGCCGGTATGGTATTAAAAGTAATTTATTCTCTCAACCCTGTGGTGGGAGTAATTGATGGCTTTCGGTGGTCGATATTAGGCAGTAACGTAAGCATTTATATGCCGGGGTTTCTGTGTTCAATTGCTATTAGTTTTTTCTTTTTGTTTTTGGGAGTATGGTATTTCCGTAGAACAGAAAGAGCATTTGCAGATGTAATTTAATGGAGCCATTAATTAAAGTAGAAAACCTGGGTAAGAAATATGTGCTTAGCCATAAGCGCCCGGAACGCTATGTTGCGCTGCGTGATGTATTATCAAATAAAGTCAAATCAATTTTCCGACCTAAAGACAATACCTTTCACCCAACTGAAGAATTCTGGGCACTGAATGATATTTCATTTGATGTAAACCCGGGAGACAGGGTTGGCATTATAGGTCGTAACGGTGCGGGTAAGTCGACATTGCTTAAAATACTAAGCCGCATTACTGAGCCTACCAAGGGCCGTGTAACTATCGATGGCCGTGTAAGCAGCCTGCTTGAGGTTGGTACAGGTTTTCACCCCGAACTTACAGGCAGAGAAAATATCTTTCTGAATGGTTCTATTTTAGGTATGGGCAGAAAAGAAATTGAGGCCAAGTTCGATGAAATTGTTGCTTTTGCCGAGGTAGAAAAATTTTTAGATACACCTGTAAAGCGCTATAGTAGCGGTATGTATGTGCGGCTAGCTTTTGCAGTGGCAGCTCATTTAGAACCTGAAATACTTATTGTAGATGAAGTGCTTGCGGTTGGTGATTCTGCTTTTCAGAAAAAATGCCTTGGCAAAATGGAAGAGGTATCAGGCCAGGGGCGTACCATTCTTTTTGTAAGCCATAATATGCAAGCAGTTCAAACACTTTGCAATAAAGGAATATTATTACATAAAGGAAACCTTATTCATTCGGGCCCTATGCATTCTGTTCTCGAAAAATATTTAGAGGCTCATGCTTCCGCTGATTCTTCATACGAAATTCCGTTGCCTAAAAACATAGCCGATATTTCAGGATATGCGTATAAATTGCAAATTGAAGATATAAATTCCAATTCAGTTTCTGAAGTCCCTATGGGAGAGCACTGGCAAGTACGTATATTTTTTAACATCACCAAAGCCACTCCCCATTTTGTAATTGCTTTGGGCGTTTCCACTATGTTCGATATGCCTTTGCAGACCACATGGAGCGCTCCCAAGGATTTGGAAACAGGCGAATATGAGGTTGTTTTTAAAAACAGCGACATAATTTATACCGAAGGGCAATATAAGTTAGTGGTAGGCCTCTCATCAGAAAAAAGAGTTATGCAATATACAGAAGGTGCCGGGTTAATCACAATTTCAGATGTTAGCGCAGTTGCCAATGATGAAAGGATTATAAATACAAAAAGCGGCCTGTTGATCAACCAGATGGAAACTATTATTACAAAAAAATAAAAGGATAGATGTTTTTTGCCGAACGAATAAAAAATATTGCAGCTACCGATAAAGTATTGGAAATTGGCCCCGGCGCAAGCCCACACCCGCGCTCTGATATATTACTGGAACTTGAATACACAAATGAAGCAGACAGAAGTGCACAGTTCGGGCATGGTGAGAAATTAGTAAGTGATAAAAAAATAGTTTACTACGATGGTAAAAAATTTCCTTTTAAAGATAAGGAGTTCGATTATATAATCTGTTCACACGTTTTAGAGCATGTTGAAGATGTACCTGGTTTTTTACAAGAGGTTTTTCGTATAGCAAACAAAGGTTATTTTGAATACCCAATGGTCTATTACGATTACATCTATAATTTTGATGTGCATGTCAATTTTTTAAAATACGACGATGGTTGTTTAAAATTCATGAAGAAAAATAAAACAGGGCTCAATGAATTTAAACCGGTGCAACAGTTTTTTAATGCATCACTCCAGAAAGGTTATTTCTCGTTGGTAAATGAACTATCGGCATTTTTAATGGAAGGGTTTGAATGGGACAAACCTTTTAAAATAGAAGAAGCAAAAAAACTGGAAGAAGTTTGCCATGCGAATTTTGTTATACCGGAGCCTAAAACGCCATTATCTCCATCGAGTATGCAATTATTGAAACAATTAGTAAAAAGAATTATAAAATAAAACGTTATGAAATTACATTTAGGCTGCGGAGAACAACATTTTGAAGGCTATGTTAATATTGACTATCCACCTTCGGAACATAGTGTGCAACAGACAAGCGGGGCAGATGAATTTGCTAACCTGCTTGAACTAAAATATAAAGCCGACACTATTGATGAGGTTCGCCTGCATCACGTATTTGAACATTTTCCGCGTGCAACCGCATGTGCCCTTTTGGCAAGCTGGAATTCGTGGTTAAAACAAGGAGGAGTGCTAGAAATTGAAGTACCCGATTTTGAAAGAACAGCGAAAGTTGCATTAAGCATGTTTAGCAGCAAACAAACAAAGACTATCGCCCTCAGGCATATTTTTGGCTCACAGGAAGCGCACTGGGCAGTGCATTACCATGGCTATACACCTGCCATATTATCGGCTTTAATGGAACAATTTGGTTTTAAAGTAAAAGAGGTAAAAAGAAAAAACAGCAGGGGTATTTTACATAACATAGATATTATTGCGATTAAAGTAGCTTCAAAAACAAAGAAAGAAGCAGAACTTGAAGCCACTGCATATTTAAATGGTTATATGGCTGCCGATGCTGATAGTGAAAGGTTAATGGTACAAACCTGGCTTAAAGAATACAGGCAGCAAATTGAAAAAACATTCGCAACAGAATAATTAAACCGGTATGAGCAACCATTTTACAATTACAATAAACACCTGCAATCATGAAATTTGGGTTGAAAGATGCATAAACAGCTGCTTGGTTCAGAAGTACGATAATTTCGATGTTGTTTTAGTAGATGCCCATTCTGACGATAAAAGTTTTGAAATAGCGATGGAATACGAAGCCACATTCACAAATTTTAAAGCACACCATAATGAAGTTCGTTTACCTGCTGTTGCCAACCTGTTTTTACTTGCTAAGCTATCAAAGCCAAACTCTATTATTGTAATGGTTGATGGTGATGATTTTTTAAAAGGACCAAACGTTTTACAGAAATTAAATAAGTATTACGGCGATAATAATGATGTGTGGATGACCTATGGCTCTTATGTTGAATGGCCAAGCCTTCGTTCGGTAGTTGCACATTACCGGGCGCATACTGCTGAAGAAATTGCAAACAATACTTTCCGTGAAGCACCATGGCTTGCCTCTCATTTAAGAACCTACAGGAGGGAGCTTGTAATGAGAATAGATGAAAATGATGCCAAGGACGAACGGGGTAATTGGCTATATGCGGCAGACCAGGCTATTATGTTGCCATGCTTAGAAATGGCCGGGGTGCATAGCAGGTTTATACCCGATATTCTTTATTATTATAATATTGGCGATCCTAACAGGGAAACTGTGCATCATCTCTCCGAGCAGGTAAAACATGCAAAATATATCCGCATGAAAAAGAAATACCAGGCCCTGGAAACATTGTAATTATAAAACTTAGTTTACACGGAGTTTCATGAATCTTGCACGAAGAATACAAAACAGGCTAAAACTCTATCCAAAGGTTTCCCGTGTAATAAAAAGAAACAGGTTTTCATATAATGAAATTGAAAAAAAATCTATTGTGTCTCTTTTAAATAATGCCGAGTACACAATAAACACAATAATTGGTTTTCGGGGAAGACCGGAATTCCATGCCTCCATTATTGAATCATTTCACAATGCTTTTAAGTACTATCAAAATAAACATCCTGACAATAAACATACTTTCTGCTTAACTTTTGTTGAACACAGCCGCGAAACAACATCGCGCGAAAAGCTGCAAGGACAGGTAAACTATTTATGGACTCCCGGAAATATAGTTGACCAATACAGCAGAAGCTTTGCTTATAATTTTGGGGTTAAATATTCCAACAAAGCAAAGTATTACCTGCTTCACGACCTTGACATACTTGTAAAGGAAAACTTTTTCGAAGAACTGTTCAACAATCTTGGTAGTCATAAATGCATGCAGCCCTATGGCAAAAAACGGGTTCTATATATGTCAAAAGAATTGTCAGAGAAGGTTTTAAAAAAAGAAGTTGATTACAATACGTTTTCGGAAAATACTCCCGGGGTTTCGCCGCCTAAAATACTTGGTTCAAAAGGTGGCTCAATTTTAGTAGAGCACGACTTATATTATAAGATTGGCGGATTTGATCCTGAAATATTTTGGGGCTACGCTACCGAAGATCAGTTTTTCTGGGAGAAACTTTTAATCGTCAACGGAGATGTCCCTTTTGCAGATAATCCTCCTATTGATATGTTTCATATGTGGCATCCCTTAACTATTGCCTCAAATCCGTTTTTGGGTGCAATGAATCATTATTTTAAGGAATTTAAAACAATGCCACAAATAAGAAAATTAAAAATTATAGAACTGCAACATAATTCTTTTACAGCAAATAGTTAATTGCAATAATATTTATTAAGTAATGATCATAGTAAGGCTTATGGGCGGGTTAGGTAATCAAATGTTCCAGTATGCACTGGGCAGGAGGCTCTCTTTATTACATAATACTGAACTAAAGATCGATATTTCCTTGTTAGGGAATGAAACCAGTATCGATACTAAGAGAAAATATGAGTTGGGAATTTTTGGCATTGATACCATTGCAAATAACAATGACCTTAAGCCATACAGGGTAATACAAAGCAGTAGCTTTAAGCGAAGGCTGCATTACAGGTTGCCTCAATGGTGCTTTTCTCATCATATAATACCCGAGCCATCGCATGCATTTAATCCCGGCATTTTTAAATCGCCCGATAATTCTTTCTTTACTGGCTTTTGGCAAACACAAAAATATTTTATCGATATAGCACAAACCATACTTGATGATTTTTCATTTAACCCATCACTGGATGATGTAAATAGGAAAATTGCAGAAAAAATAAACTCAGGTAATTCAGTAAGCATACATATACGCAGAGGTGATTATGTCTCAAATCCAACAACGCAAAAATATCACGGTATTTGCAGTATAGAATACTATCAATCTGCTGTAAAACAATTATTAGCAAACCAATCTGACCTGCAGCTTTTTGTGTTTTCTGATGATACGGAATGGGTAAAACGAAATCTGCACTTTGATTTGCCAACCGAATACATAAAAGGCAACACAGGGAATAAGAGCTATATTGATATGCAATTAATGAGCTTATGCAAGCACAACATTATTGCTAACAGTAGTTTTAGCTGGTGGGCGGCATGGCTGAATAAGAATAAAGGGAAAATGGTTATTGCCCCTATTAAGTGGTTTGAAGACAGTACAGTAGATACTAAAGACGTAATTCCGGAAAGCTGGATTAAACTATGAGCATGCCCAAAGTAACAGTATTAATGCCGGTTTATAATGGCGAACGCTACCTGCGCGATGCTATTGCAAGCATACTTGGGCAAACATTTACCGATTTTGAGCTATTACTAATTGATGATGGATCAACTGATAAAAGTTGTGAAATAATTTCTTCATTTACCGATGCACGTATACGCCTGGTAAAAAACGATGGCAATATCGGGCTTATAAGAACATTGAATAAAGGAATTGATCTTGCCGCCGGAGAATATATTGCACGTATGGATTGCGATGATATTTCTCTTCCACAACGTTTTGAAAAACAAGTTTCGTTTCTTGACAAGCATCCTGAAACTATAATGGTTGCTAGCTATATTGTTCAATTAAACGCAGATGGAGACGAAACCGGAAGTTGGGCAGATGATATCGACACAAAAACATCTGCTGAAATTCATGAAATGATTCCAAGAGCGAATTGTATTGCACACCCATCCATAATGATGCGGAAAGCTATTGCTCAAAATTATAGATACAATGAAAAACAAAAAGGTTCAGAGGACTGGGACCTTTGGCTACGTATTTCCCAGGATGGGTTAAAAATTGAGAAGATAAATGAGGTATTATTAAAATACCGGGTGCATCCGCAATCGGCAACTAACGCCGGCAACTCGGGAATGCGATCACAGAAAAAGATAATAAAGGTTAAAAGAACATTTTTATTTTCAAGCCTGTTACGTTTCAAAATAAATTCATTTTTCTTTCTTGTCTTCTATTCATGGATTAGAAGTGTAGCGAGATATATCAAAGTGTATTCGCTGCCATTGTTTCTCAGATCAACTAAAAGAATATTGACCACGAACCCATTCAGGGTTTTTTCTGATCACTCAAAACTGAAGGAATATCTTTCTTCCAATACACATAACTTATTTCTCTTTTTCCCTTACACTATTATCGGCGGTGCCGAGCGGGTACATGCTGATATTGCTGCCTGCCTTGCAGACCAAAAACCACTTGTATTCTTCACCGGGTTTTCAAAGAACAATGCTTTTTTAAGCTTATATGAAAACAATGCAAAGGTTTTTAATATTCCACATGTTCTTAATTACCCCTTAACAGGTAAAAAAGCAATGGCCCTGCTTGCAGATTATATTAACAAACAAAAAGATTCTAAAACGCTGGGTAGTAACTCCATATTCTATGACGAACTCCTTGGTTTCTTATCGCCAAATGTGTTCTGCACCGATCTTAAACATTCATTCATTTACCCGGGAAACCAGGAAGAATATACTTCTATTCCCAAAATACTTCGCCTTAATAAAAGGATATTTATTGGTAAAAATGCTATTGAAAAAGCCCGCAGGTTTTATTTTGATAATAATATACCTAAAGAATACGCCGGACGTATTATACATATAGGTAATTATATAAACGTACCGGCAGCTTATCCACAGAAAATACAAAATGAAAAGCTAAAAGTAATTTATACGGGCCGTGCCACACCCGAAAAGAGAGTCCATATTGTTGCAAGGGTTGCCGAAGAATGTAAAAAACAAAATATAGCCGCCATATTTCAAATTGTGGGAGATATGGGCACTGTTATTAATAAAACCCAATATCCGTTTATAGAATTTACCGGCGAGGTTATCGATAAAGAAGTATTAAAGAATATTTATTTGTCGGCAGACATTTTACTCATCACCTCTGATACTGAAGGTTTCCCAATGTCAATTATGGAGGCGCTGGCATTTGGCGTAGTACCAGTTTCTACTCCTGTAGGCGATGTTCCTTTACATATTATAAATAATGAAACAGGTTTTGTTACTTCTACTATTGATGGGGAAAAAGTAATATTTGAAATGACAGGGTTTATAAAAATGCTTACCGAAAACAGGCAATTAATTCAATCTATCTCAGTAAAAGGTTTTGAATATGCAGGCAAAAATTTCCAATATGCCAACTTCTATAATTCGTACCGTAAATTATTTGGCTTTTAATACTGTTTTATAGCAAGCGTCTTTAAATTGTTCTGCCCAACTGTCCCAATTAAATTTTGATTCGAACAGTTCTCTCGAGCTTTTTACCAAGTTGTAATATTTTTCATCGTCCTTAAAAATTTCCGATATTACTTTGGCATATTCTGCCCCTTTTGCTGGTAATGGTAATAAAACTCCACTTTTACCTTCTATTAAAGCCGAAGAAACACCACCTGTATCGGTGGCTATAGAAGGAACTCCAAATGCACTTGCTTCACAGAATGTAATTCCAAAAGCATCTATCCGTGTAGGTAGAACAAAAAAACTCGCATTAGTAAATAGTTTAGTAAATAGTTCAAATCCGTTACTATCATTCTTATTTAAAAAGGGGATCACCTTTAGGTTTTCATGTTTATATTCTGTCGGAGGGACACAACCACATACCGTTAAAGAGGTATTTATACCCATACGGTTTAACTCTAAAAATGCTTCATAGGCTATTGGGCCACCCTTACCTTCCCAATTAACACCAATAAATAGCAAATTGCATTTCGTGGTTTTCCTTTTGTTCAATGCAATTTCTTTGGGCGGTGGATTATCCATATTAGCTCCAAAAGGAATAGTGAACACCTTATCGGGGGCAATTTTAAAATCGTTTATTGCCGATTGGCTAGCCCAGGCAGAAGGATAAACTATAAGTGAAGCTTTGTTTAAAGCCATTTTTTCAACATCAAACGTTTCTTTCCACGAAAAATCATATAACCCGGTAAGCGATTTATGGTAATTATGTGAGTTTATCACTGTTGCATCGCCTAAATATGCAATAGGAACATCGGTTTTGAGGTAAGGAATAAACGCACTGGTGGCCGGAACCACAATCAAATCATATTTTTTAGACTTAAGCCGTTTATTAGCAATTCGGGCATAACCCTTAGCCAACATTTTACTATGCCTGTAGTTATATCTTTTACCCAATATCTTCTGCGAAAGGCCAGTTATTAGCTGGCCCATTATAAATTCGGGAAAAGGCTTTATCGGGCCCAGTAAATCTACATCTCCGAGACTTTGCTGCAAGGCCTTTTGCATATAATAGTGGGTACCCGACCAGGAATGCCTGTCGTTAGGGTCGGTAAGGGTTAAATATGCAATTTTAAGCCTGAAAGAAGTATTGTCCATTGTTTTACTGAATTTTCAAAAATAGTTAATATTTGGTGCTTAAATGCCTGTAACGGCCATGCCACTTGCCCATATTGAGCAATTAAATGCGGGTATTAAAGTATTTTTTCTTTTTTAGGGTTGAAATATCCCGAAATCATTATCTTTGCGCCCTTCATAAAAAGTTCTATCTGTAAAAATCGGGGTGTAGCGTAGTCTGGTTATCGCGCCTGCTTTGGGAGCAGGAGGTCGTCAGTTCGAATCTGGCCACCCCGACTGAGACAATAAAAAGGAACCTGATCCCGTAGCTCAGCTGGATAGAGCAACAGATTTCTAATCTGTCGGTCGTGGGTTCGAATCTCGCCGGGATCACTTACCTCTAAGCCACTAATTTTAGTCCAAAAAGTGAAAACCTACACACGCAAAGAGTTTTTTAAGGTAGCTACTGCAACGGGCATTACATTTTTTCTTGCTGCTTGCGGAATAAGTAACAAAAAGAAAGAAAAAGAAACATCTGCACAGGTCCCAGATTCGTCAAAAAAAGTTATTCCCGAAAAAGTTCCTTCAACCAATTTAGATCTAGTTGACAAGAAAGATCCGCGCTATGAAACCCTCAGAAAAGGGTTCAATAAACGATTCGATAAGTATCCAGCTATTATAGCTCTTTGTTCTTCAACCGAAGAAGTTGCAGCAGCCATCCGTTACGGGCATGAAAAAAGTTTGCCCATTGCAATTAAAAGTGGCGGCCATAGTACTGAAGGATTTTCTGTCAATGATGGTGGTATGGTTATTAACCTTTCGAAATTAAATAAGGTAGAAATACTCGACGGTGGTAAAATTAAAGTCGGCCCGGGTTGTACTTTATCTGATTTAAATGATACTATCCTACCACAAGGACGCCTTCTTCCGGCGGGTTCATGCGCTACCGTGGGTATTGGAGGCTTAACACTTGGTGGCGGTTATGGGCTATTCTCACGGAAATTCGGCCTTACCTGCGACCACATGATAGAAGCTACCATGGTAGATGGCCAGGGCAACATTCATTCTACCAAAGATGATGATGAGTTACTATGGGCACTTAGAGGTGGCGGAGCAGGAAATTTTGGGGTGATTACCGAAATGATATTCAATACACATCCGGCACCTACAGTTATGCAGGGCCATTATTTTAAAGCCCGTAAGTTAACTGCAGAAAAAGCAGCTTCAATTTTGCAAACATGGATGGAACTGTGCACACAACTGCCTGATTCCTGCCTTTCAGGATATGTGCTTAATGGAAGCACCCTAAATATTATAATTACAAACTACGAGCCAGCCAATGATAGCAAGTTGCAACCACTAATAACCAAATTAGCCGCAGTTACCGATGAATCGAAAAGCAGTCATTGGGGCAAACTTGCCATAATGCTTAAAAACCATTATGGTTCTGACAAGCCTGTAAATCTGAGAAATTCATCTGCGGGTTTATATAAAGGCTATAATGATATCTCTTCGTGCATTACGCAGGTTTTAGAAAAAGTAATTACTACACCAGGAATGATCTACCAGGTAGATACACTGGGAGGGAAAGTTGATGATGAAGAATTTAAAAAGCTTTCTTCGTACCCACACAGGGGCTTTGATTTCCTTTCAGAATTGCAGGCCTATTGGGATACTCCGGCCCAGGAAAAAAGGCTTGCCGACTCAACTACCCATATATTAAAAATTATTCAACAGAATGGCATTACCCGGCAATATGTAAATTATTGCAGCATTGAATTTAACGATTGGGAGAATGCCTATTACGGAGAAAATTATAAACGACTACAGGCAGTAAAACAAAAGTACGACCCCGATAATAATATACGCCACCCTCAAAGTATTAAAGCATAATGGCGGAAACGAAAATAAATACGGCAAGAAAAATTTCAGATATAATCAGGCTGTCACTTAACGGAGAAGAGCAGGATTATACACAGGGCAGCATCCGGAAGGCAGTATTTTTGCTTGCTATTCCTATGATATTGGAATTAAGTTTGGAGAGTGTATTTGCACTGGTAGATATGTTTTTCGTAGGTAAACTGGGACAAAACGCAATTGCTACTGTTGGTTTAACCGAATCGGTAATTACGCTAATTTATTCAATTGCAATTGGGTTAAGTACCGCAGCAACGGCAATTGTCGCCAGAAGAATAGGAGAAAAGAAACCCGAAGATGCAGCGCATTCAGGGGCACAGGCATTGATAATATGTTTGTTTGTAACAGTCTTTATAAGCACCTTTGGAGTAGTTTTTGCAGGAAATATTTTATCGCTTATGGGGGCAAACAAAGATGTGGTAAATCAGGGAGCAATATTTACGCGCATTATGTTTGGAGGAAGCCTGGGAATTATGCTTTTGTTTTTAATAAATGGCATTTTCCGCGGTGCAGGCGATGCAGCAATAGCTATGCGAAGTTTGTGGGTTGCGAGCATTATTAATATCATTTTATGTCCCATTTTTATTCATTTATTCGGATTAAAAGGTGCTGCTATTGCAACTGTTATTGGCAGAAGCACGGGAGTGCTGTATCAGTGTTATCATTTATTTAACGGGAAGGGAATTTTAAAATTCAGAATACATCATTTTAAGATTGACGGGGAAATAATCAGATCGGTTATAACTATTGCATGGCCCGCAACATTACAATTTATTATTGCGAGTGGCAGTTGGATTGCATTAACAAGATTGGTTGCCGAAACCGGGGGAACATCTGCATCGGCCGGATACCAGGTAGCTATACGATGTGTGGTCTTTTTTATTTTACCGGCCTGGGGATTAAGCAATGCCGCAGCAACACTGGTAGGGCAAAACCTTGGAGCCAAACAACTGGAAAGAGCCAGGCAAAGTGTTATGCTAACTGCTAAATACAATGCCATTTTTATGAGCTTAGTAATGATACTGTTCTTGTTTTTTTCGAGCCCTATTGTGCATTTTTTTACCAAGGATGAAATTATTGCTGCATACGGAGTTCAATCCTTGCAGATTTTCGGGGCAGGATATATTTTTTATGGCATTGCCATGGTAATGACACAAGCATTGAATGGTGCCGGAGATACAAGAACTCCCACTATTATTAATTTCGTTTGTTTCTGGCTATTTCAAATTCCTTTTGCATACTTTTTGGCTAAAGTTTTGGATATGAAAGCCACAGGTGCATTTATTGCCACACCCGTTGCTGAAACCGTTATTGCAATTATTGCCTGGTACTACTTTAAAAAAGGCAAATGGATGGAACAAAAAGTATAAGCTCTTCATTCATTCTTCATCCTACAATAGTTATTTCGTAGTATGAAAAACATCACTCTTATACTCTGTCTCGCTTTAACATCCTCCATGTTTGCACAGGATAAGGAAATAAACTTCCAGAAAGCAGGCAGCACAAAAACATTCTCTATACTAATGTCTGACGCAAATATGATTCAATTGAAGAATCATAAAGTAATGCAAGGAATAATAACGAGCTATACTGATTCTTCGATAGTATTCAAAGAATTTAAGATCACCAAAGAAAATACACCTGCATTAAAAATGCTTAAATTTGATAAAACCCTAAACAAAGAACAAAAAGAAGCAGCTTTTATGGATATAACACATCCTGATGCGGTTACCATATCCTACGATTCTATCAAAAAAATAAAATTCAATCTTACCGGAGATAAAAAGTACAGCCTTCAGACAAAAAGTGCTTTCGCTCTTTTCCTGGCATTAGATATTCTTACTATTGCCGATATTGGTGTAATATCAAACCCTGATAATGGTATGAATGATAATTCAATTGCAAAGAACAATAAAGTCGGAGTTGAAATTGTTCCGCTTGCGTTTGTAATAAGCGACTGGTACTATATGGCTTCTATTACAAAAACCATTAAAACAGATAAGTGGAAACTCAAAGCAAAAGTTAGTTAACTATTACCACCCGGGAAACACTCAGTAAAACATCTTTACTATATAATTGTACCAGGTAAGTCCCGGAATTCAAATCGTTGCACCTGACCTGCTTCTCTTCTTCCTGCATTGTTTCTTCTTTCACCAATCGGCCAGACAGATCAAATATTCTAACATTAACCGGATTTTGCAAAGGCTGAGAAAGCTTAATTGTAAATACACCATTATTAGGGTTAGGATAAACAACCACCGGGTTCTCACTTACGATAGATTCCTCAATACCGGTTAATGTTGCTTTATTACCGAAAAAGAAAATCAAAACATCCTTCATAACTGTATCGCGAGTAGTAGATGGATAAATGGTTTCAAATGGATAAGACATATAAACAAGCTTACCGGTTTTTATACCTCCGTTAAATACTCCTACATAATGTATGCAAGCATATTCCGTATCGAGTGTATTGTAATGCAAATCGGCTTGGGCACCATTAATCGGTGAAATGGCATCAGGATAACTTACATTGTATGTACCATGTGTGCCATTATCAAAATCTACGGTATCCTTATTTTCAAATATGGAAGTCGCAATAGGGCTAACCATACTTGAATAGTATGTATTTGCCTTACCATTTGGTGCATCAGATATATATCTTGCTTTTAAGTAATTGCTGTAAAATAGCTTGTCACTAGCACTTCCAAAAGCATATAGATCATAGCCGATTTCAGAACCTGAAGTAAATAGGTATCCGCCCTTTTGCAAGTAAGCAGTAATGTATACTTGTTCACTGGGAGTAAAACTACTGTCAATTGTACTTTCTTCTCCCAATATCCAATCAACTGCAGCATAGTTTTGCAGTGAAACCAATTTATCAGTAATTGCTTTATGTGTGCAACTTTCTGTAAACCTGTTATTATTATATAATGCCGAGCCGTGTTGTATAGTAAAGTTGTAAGTATTGCCTGCAATTGCACGTTCAAAACCACTTACAAGCAAAGTACTGTCATTCCTGCTTGTGGGTACTGCAACCAATACTTCCGACATAGCTGATGTTGTTCCGCTCATTGAATCATATGCCATTATCTTTACATAATATAATTTATCTGTTTGCAATCCGGCTATAACCAAATTGCTTTTGGGCACTCTCACCATCTCACTATAATTAACACCATCAGTACTTGTATAAATATTGTAGTGCGTAACCGAATCATCATTCTTTACAACTACTTTTAATGATGTGGGAGTGTTTCGCAACACCGCAAATGATGTTGGAGTCTTTTGTGTTATTCCGTACGGGTACCAGGGCTGAGCAATAACGCCTTCATCACTCAACAAGGTATCTTCAGCAGAAGATTCCAAAATAGATTGTATGGTAGTGGGAGTAGTATCATTCAGCCAGCAGTTGTTTTGCACCAACCTAATGCCATGACTATAATCCATATAAGTGTCGGCATGCACATTGGTCATGGGTTGTATATAGGTACCGGTAGTATAGTACCATCCGAAAATAATTACACGATTAGCAATTGAGTATATCAGGTTTGATATAATTACATCTTTCTGGTCACCACTTACTAGCTGGCCAAGCGGATGAGCAGGTAAAAATGTATCCCTCAAACTATCAACCAAAGAATCGTGATGATAGAAAAAAGGCACAGTACTCATTAGCGGACCGGGGGGCAAAGTTTGCGGGCTAAGTTTCACTTTAGCTGCCGACCAAACCTCTCCCACCATTCTGCGCGTACAAAGAGTAGTGCCGGTAAGACTGACAATCTTTGTAGCCAGCATAGGGCTCATGGGGCATAGGTAATAATCGCTATCGCAACCTATAGTTACATAATCGGGTGCCACGTAATATGTAACGCTTTGCTTTACCGATTTTACAGTTACAGATACATTTACGGTATCGAGCTTACGGTAAAAATCGGGTACATTGCCTTTTAAAATCTGTGCATATATCATATTCTCCCTATTGGTAAGGCTTAAGGAAGAAGATGCTATAGTTGCTTCAAACTGGCTACCCGAAAGTGCAGTTTTTGAACGTACAGGTAAATTAAGGGTTTGAGAAACTCCAATAAAAGGCAAGGCGCAAAAAAGCAGAAGTAATATTTTTTTCATTTACCAGGGAGATAAACAGATAAGCTAATATAAGATATTTTCCATTCCCTTGCCCTAATCAGTTTTAGTTATTGTTTAAGCGTTTTTTATTACCTTGGTAATCAATAAATATAGTTATGGCAGAAAACAAGCCCCAGATTTTAATTATTTCCGCCAGTGTGCGTGAAGGAAGAAAAAGCCACCGTGTGGCTTTATTCTTCAAGAAATTTATTGAAGAAAAAGGCCTTGCAAATGTCGAAATAGCAGACCTGAACGAATATAAGTTCCCTGTATTTAATGAACGCCTGCAGTATCAAAAGAATCCTGATGCAAAGGTGCTTGAATTTGCAGGAAGAGTAAAAAGTGCCGACGGAGTGATTATTGTTACTCCCGAATATAATGGCGGCTACCCTGCAAGTTTAAAAAACATAGTCGACCTACTTTATGATGAATGGCACCATAAACCCATAGCTATTTCAACTGTTTCTAATGGGGTATTTGGCGGTTCGCAGGTAATTACTTCTTTGCAGTTCTCACTTTGGAAAATACGTGCCTTGGTTGTTACTGCTACTTTTCCTGCACCAACTATTGATAAGGGCTTTACCGAAGATGGTAATTCTAACAATAAAGAATTCGATGATAAGCGTGCAACAGGGTTTGTAAACGAATTGCTTTGGTTTATGGAAGCCACAAAAAGAATGAAGGCTTAGTCTTTCGTCAGCAGTTCAACAATATCTGATAAAGTCTTTTCATTTGTTTTTACAAATGCTTCGCCTGCCTTAGCCAGCGAAGTAATATTTTCCATCGAAACATTATCCATCTCTTTATTCAAGCCATGCAATGAAGGCTGCAAGCGAGTGTATGTAGATTGGGGCTTATTCTTAAATATATCTTCTAACTGAAAATTCACCATATCGCTATGCGCATCAAAAGCAATATTAGCCAACATACGTGCCCAGTTCTTTTCGCTGCTATCATCTGTTTCGGCATCGGTATAGGCTGATGTAGCCAAGCCTGTACCTAATGAAAGTAAAAAGAAACTATCCGCCTCAGGAAAGGTTAACCTTGCCTGCATGTATGCAAAGAAAGCGGGGTTGTATGCAAAAATACTTCCGTCAATAAATGTATATGGCCTTTCGGCCATGTTATGCGCTTTAGCTGGAGGAAATACTCCAGGTAGGGCCGATGTAGAGCGGATTACTGAACGCACAAAAAAATCTGATCGTGGATCACCCACAGCTTTGTGCGATAAAAACAAATATGGTTCGGTATGCACAAGATCATATGCGGTAATACAACTTGGTTTTATAAGTTGGCTGAGTTTTAAGTCTTTAAAGAACAATCTCAATTGCGCCTCTAATCCTTCAGGAGAATATTTATGAAACCCTGCATTCTCCATCACCGTAAAGGAATGGCCACCATAAGCAAAATAAAACTCCACAGCCTGTCTTGCTGTAAACCTGGGACGCTTGGCATCAGTCTCATCCGGTGCAAGATACACGCATGTAAGTAATCCTCCGGTACTTGTTCCGGTAATAAAATCAAAATAATCTGACAGGCGAATATTCGGATCGCTCTTAACCTCTTGCAGTCTTTCTTCCAATACAGCTAAAAAAGTCGCGGGTAGTATTCCACGAATACCACCTCCGTCAATTGATAATATTCTAACTGTCTTACTCATTAATTTTTACTCCCTTACCATTCATTGCTGATATCAAAAGCCCTATAAAGGTAATCAAAGCATTCATTATAAGCAATTCGAAGCCAAACTGATAGCCATTGAACCATACTTTTGATTGCGAATCAAGCACATAACTTATAACAGGTGCCAGTATACAAATTATGGGAATCCATGTATCATTTGCCTTAATTTTGGTAAGTAAACCAAACGAATATAATCCCAGCAAAGGGCCATAGGTATAGCCTGCAACCTTATATACCACATTAATTATACTGGGGTCATTTATCAGTCGATATATTATAATCACTAAAATCAAAACCACTGCCATTAGGGCATGAACATTCTTCCGTGTTCTTTCCTGTTTATCTTTTTCTTTGCGGTTTATATCCAAAATATCTACACAAAACGAAGTAGTGAGTGCTGTAAGTGCAGAATCAGCACTGGCAAATGAAGCTGCTGTTATTCCCATTACGAACAGAAACGCAACAACGGTTCCGAAATGCCCTTGTGTAGCAAGCATTGGGTAAAGGTCATCTGCTTTGGCAGGTATTGCAATATGGTTTAATTCTACATAAGCATATAAAAGCGAACCCAGTGCTAAAAACACAAGCACAACAGCAGCGTATATAATACTGAATGAAAAAATATTTTTTTGCGATTCGCCTATTGTTTTACAGGTAAGATTTTTCTGCATCATATCCTGGTCAAGGCCGGTCATGGCAATAGCTATAAATACGCCGCTAAAGAATTGCTTGAAGAAATAATATTTACTTTTATAATCCCAATCGAACATTTTAGAGTATGGCGAATCAGTAACTGTTTTAGCCAGATCGCTAATATGCAAATGCATAGCCTGGCTGATGAGAATTATACTTCCAACTAATGCAGCCAATAAAAAGAATGTTTGCAAGGCATCGGTCCAAATAATTGTTTTCATACCCCCGCTTCGTGTATAGAGCCATATCAGTATCACTATTAACGATGCACTTACCACAAAATTTATGTTCCATTGGTTAAAGATGCAGTTCTGCAATACATCAACCGCTACATAAATACGGAATGATGCTCCAATAATACGCGATAGAAGAAAGTACGATGCACCGGTTTTATAACCATAATTACCAAAACGGGTTTTTAAATAAGTATATATAGATGTAAGCTGCAACTTATAATAAACAGGCATAAGCACCCAGGCAATTACCCAGTAGCCAAGTACAAGGCCAAGTACAAGTTCGTAATAAGTAAAACCACCTGCTTTAACTGCACCGGGCACTGATACAAAGGTTACTCCCGATATGGAAGAACCTATCATACCAAATGCTATAAGGTACCATGGCGATTTACGGTTAGCCAGGAAAAATCCTTCGTTGGTGCTGTTACGGCCTGTAATATACGATACCAACATGAGCACAGCAAAGTATGAGATAAGGCAAATAAGTATGGCAGTGGCTGACACTATTCTATCTTTTTACCGGAATAAGCCTTCCGGGTAATTACCTTTTGTATTGTTCTTTTCAGCACCATTTCGGCCATGCAGCGGTAATAAATATCAACCGGCATGCCTTTAAGCGATTCTATATGCTTCTCGCCAATATCAATCCTGTAGAGTATTTCAGAAAGTTGAGGAGTTATTTCAGGCAAATATTTTTCTAAGGACAATACTACTAATTCAGCCACATTATCACCCTTCAGCATTTCTTCGGCAATCTTTATAACGTCTTCTTTGCCCAAATCTTTATTCAGTTGTGCAAGCACTTCTTTCCAAAAATCAGGGTTAGCGGTATACTGGTTATACTGCTCTAAATACGAAAAATCGTTTTGAATAATATCTGTCATAGGCCTGTCTGTATTTCTCTTCAAACTTAGCAATTTTGTTTTGACGGGCTGATGCCTTTTCAATATACATTTGCATTATGAACGACTTTTATGATATGATTTATGAGGTGGTACGACATGTACCCAAAGGCAGGGTCACAAGTTATGGAGCTATTGCCAAATACCTCGGTTCGGCACAATCATCGCGAGTAGTTGGTTGGGCCATGAACCAGGCACACGGAAAAAAGCCACCCGTACCTGCTCATAGGGTGGTTAACCGCCTGGGTATGTTATCAGGCAAGCACCATTTTGGGCATCCGAAGCTTATGGAGCAAATGCTGGCAAAAGAAGGTATAAAAGTCAAGAAGGATATGGTGCAGAACTTCAAGAAAGTGTTCTGGGACCCTGCAATTGAGCTGGTATTATAATCCAGTGCCTTTCGCGTTAGGGATTGGAGTGAAAAGCCCGCAGCGAAGCGAGGACTTGTGGTGTAAAGCCCGACCCGACGAAGGAGGGGAACGCCCTGATAAATATGATATAAATTCATAACTTTACCTAAATTTTAGTGATATGATAACCCAAGAACAAGTAATAGAAGCGCTTAAAAACGTAATAGATCCCGATTTCGATAAAGATATTGTTACCCTTGGCATGGTAAAAGATGTTGTGGTTGATGGTAAAAAAGTAAATTTTACCGTTGTACTAACTACACCAGCATGCCCAATGAAGGAAATGATACACAAGGCATGTATCAACGCTATCATATATTATGTAGATAAAGAAGCAGAGGTAAACGTAAATATGACTGCCAAAGTAACTACCAGAAGAGAAGCTAAAGGAGCAGGCTCGGTGTTATCAGGAGTTAAAAATATTATTGCTGTTGCATCGGGTAAAGGCGGCGTGGGAAAATCTACCGTTGCTGCTAACCTGGCTGTTGCGCTTGCACTGCAGGGTGCAAAAGTTGGTTTGTTGGATGCCGATATTTATGGCCCATCGATACCCATGATGTTTGATGTAATAGACGAAAAGCCATTGTTAGAGGATATTAATGGCAAGACCTATATGAAGCCCATTGAAAACTACGGAGTGAAAATGCTCTCAATAGGTTTCTTTGTTACCAATGCGCAGGCAGTAGTGTGGAGAGGCCCAATGGCATCAAAAGCTTTCCAACAACTTATTAATGATGCTATTTGGGGCGACCTTGATTATATGATCATTGATCTGCCTCCGGGAACAGGAGATATACAGCTCTCCTTGGTTTCCAGCGCGACCATTACAGGTGCAGTGGTAGTAAGTACTCCGCAAAATATTTCGTTAATGGATGTACGCAAAGCTGTGAGTATGTTCGGCCATAAAGATATTCATGTACCTGTTTTAGGAATAGTGGAAAACATGGCATACTTCACCCCTGCTGAATTACCCAACAATAAATATTTTATCTTCGGTAAAGACGGGGCTAAGAACTTAGCTGATGAATTAAAGGTTCCTTTCCTTGGGCAAATACCAATTGTACAAAGCATTTGCGAAGCAGGCGATGCAGGCCGCCCGGCAGTATTGCAAAAAGACACTCCGCAGGCTAAAGCATTTTTAGATTTGGCAAGCAACGTTGCACAGCAAGTTGCAATTGCTAATCATAAGAAAGAAGAGAAGCAGTTGGAGACGGTTTAATAAAGAAGCTTTACTCCTTTATAAACTTATCATTATAAGTACTGCCGTCAGTGCCTGTAATCTGGACCATGTATAAGCCATCGGCATAATCACGGGCATCTATAGAAAAGGTATTATTCCCTTTAGCAGCATTAAAAGAGTAAGTGTTTAGCTGCCTGCCCGTACTTAGCTCTAAAACTTTCAACACCACTACTCCGGCTAAACTTGAGTTATAATTAACACCTAAGCTGGTGCGCACAGGGTTTGGGAATACACTGGTACTTTGTGCTGCAGTAATAGTAACAGGTACCACATCTGAATAGGTGAAGTTCCCATCAAAGTCAGTTTGCTTTAACCTGTAATAATCTATTCCAATAACAGGTTTAGTGTCGATAGAAGCATAATTAAGTGTTTCCGAACTGCTACCTGCGCCTGCTACAGTTGCAATTTCTGTATAAGTTACACCGTCAATTGAGCGTTCAACAGTAAACGACTTATTATTTTTTTCACTTGCTGTGATCCAATTAAGGTTTACAATATTCTCATCATTATTATACACAGCAGTAAAATCTACCAGTTTAATTGGCAATGGTGAAGCAAACAAACCAAGCACCCATGGCGAGAAAGTACTTATTCCGGAAGCAGTAACATTACCTGTCGCACCTGTTGAAGTAACTGCCG